>JBKPIZ010000237.1:0-14661 GCA_046730495.1 Pseudomonadota bacterium | reverse complement strand
GCGCAAGACAAGCGCGGCCTGCATGGTCAGAACGAGATCACGCACGACCGTCCGTGCCTGCGCTTCGTTCTTCCAGTCGGCCGCGCGCAGCGTGCGCTCGAGGCGGCTCACGGCGGTCCGCAGCCGCTTATCGGCCTGAGCGCTCTCCGCGACTTCGCGCAACAACAGCTCGGCCGCGTCCGGCATGCGCTCCAATGCGCGCAGGACATCGAGACACATGATGTTGCCGGCGCCTTCCCAGATCGAATTCACCGGCACTTCGCGATAGAGGCGCGGCATCACGCATTCTTCGACGTACCCGCTGCCGCCGAGCACTTCCATGACTTCGGCCGCGACGAGCGGCGCGCGCTTGCAGATCCAGAATTTCGCCGCCGGCGTCATCACCCGCCGCCAAATCAATGCCGGCTGATCGTCTTCGTCGTAGGCGCGCGCCAGCCGCATCGTCAGCACCGTCGCGGCTTCCGATTCCACGGCGAGATCGGCGAGCACATTCGTCATCAAGGCTTGATCGATGAGCTTTTTTGCAAACGCGATGCGATGCGCGGCATGATGGATGGCCTGCGCCACGGCCTGGCGGATCAGGCCGGCCGAGGCGATTGCGCAATCGAGCCGTGCATAGTTGCTCATTTCGATAATGGTCGGAATGCCGCGGCCTTCTTCGCCGATCAGTTCGCCCTCGGCGCCGGCGAACGCCACTTCGCTCGAGGCATTGGAGCGATTGCCGAGCTTGTCTTTGAGCCGCAACAGGTGAATCGCGTTGCGCTCGCCGTCGCGCGTCCAGCGCGGCACCAGAAAGCAGCTCAGGCCGCCCGGCGATTGCGCCAGCACCAGAAAAGCATCGCACATCGGCGCTGACATGAACCATTTCTGCCCGGTCAGCCGAAACAGCCGGCGCGGACCGTCGCTGCCGCACAATTCCGCCTGCGTGGTATTGGTGCGCAGATCCGATCCACCTTGATTTTCCGTCATCGCCATGCCGAGCAACACGCCGGTCTTTTCCGATGCCGGGCGAAAGCGCGGATCGTATTGGCGCGTAAACATGCGCGGCAGCCATTCCGCCGCGGCCGCCGGCGCGTGACGCAGCGCCGGCACCGCGTCATAGGTCATCGCGATCGGGCAGTACACGCCGCTTTCGATCTGCGTCAGCATGAAAGTGCCGGCGGCGCGGGCGACATGCGCGCCCGGACGCGGATTAGCCCACGGACTTGCATGCAGCCCGGCTTCGACCGCGAGCGAAAGCAACGCATGCCAGGCCGGATGAAATTCGACTTCGTCGATGCGATGACCGTAGCGGTCGAACGCGCGCAGCACGGGAGGATTGGCATTGGCGGCAAAGCCGAGCTTTATGGTTTCCGGCGCGCCAAGCGTCTTGCCGAGTGCGGTGAGTTCGCCGACCGCCCAGCCGGCCTTCTCGCGCGTAAGGGCCGCGCCAAGCACGCGGTCGGTTTGCAAAAGATTGTAGGGTTCGAGCGGCGGCGGCTGGTTGGTGACCTGGTCCATGGCGCGGCGCTCTGTTGCGCGGAAAGTTGTTTATACTACACGAGCCGGTGTCGCGCCTTTGCGCGTTTTCCGTCACCCTGAGGTGCCAGTAAAGCGAGGCCTCGAAGGGCGACGGCCCTTGCGTCGCGCCGATCATCCTTCGAGGGCCGTTTCGCGGCCATCTCAGGATAACGGTCGTGCGACTATCAGCGGCAGAGGTAAGATTCGATCAGGCGGCCTGCTGCGTCAGCCTATTCATCTCGCGCTGCACCAGCTGGCGATAGAGTCCCTCGCGGCGCATGAGAACGTCGGGCGCGCCGTCCTGAACGACGCGGCCGGTCTGCAGCACCACGATGCGGTCGAAATTGCGCACCGTGGACAGCCGATGGGCGATCGCGATCACGGTGCGCCGATTCATCAGATGACCCAGCGCCTCGCGGATCGCCTCTTCGGATTCGGTGTCGAGCGCGGATGTCGCTTCATCAAGGAGAATGAGCGGCGCGTCCTTCAAAAAAGCCCGGGCGATGGCGATGCGCTGGCGTTGTCCGCCGGACAGTCTCACGCCGCGTTCACCGACGATCGTCCGCATCCCTTGCGGCAATTGCTCGATGAAATCGCAGCGCGCGGCAAACGCCGCTTGCATGACTTCGTCGTCAGAGGCCTCAGGCCGGCCGTAGCGAATATTCTCCATGACCGAGCGGTGGAACATCGAGATGTCCTGCGGCACGATGGCCATAGCGGCGCGCAGGCTTTCCTGGGTGACGCGGGCGACGTTTTGGCCGTCGAGCAGAATCTCTCCGCCTTGGACGTCGTAGAAGCGTTGCAACAGCGCAAACATAGTCGATTTGCCGCCGCCGGAATGCCCGACCAGGCCGACGCGTTCGCCCGGCAGAATGTTGAGTGAGAAGTCGGCAAAGATCCGCTGCCCGTCCGGATAGGTGAAATTGACCTGTTCGAATTTGACACTGGCGCCGCGGCGAACGAGCGGCGCGGCCTGCGGATCGTCGCGCAGCTCGTGCGGGACGAGGAGTGTGGCAACGGCTTCCGACAGCCGCGCGATGTGCTGGGTGATGTCGACCAGCGCCACGGCGAGGTCGCGCGTCGCATTGAGCACGGAAAGCGCTAACGTGCAGGCCAGCACGACATCGCCGGTGGTCGCCTGGCCACGCTGCCACAGCATGATCGCCCAGGCGACCAGGCCGAGCGTCAGTAATATGGTCACGACTGCATGAAAGATGCGCAGCTTTTCCAGGTAAAACAGGCTGCGCCGGCGCGCCGCCATCTCGCGGTTGACGGTGGCGTCAAAGCGGCGGTGCTCGCGCAGAAAGCCGCCGAACGCGCGCACCAGCGACATGTTGCTGACGACGTCGATCATCTCGCCGTCGACGGCCGCGGCTTTACGGGCAAAGTCGTAATGCAGCGGCCGGCCCGCGGCCGCGAAGCGGAACATCACGTAAACCATGATGCCGGCGATCACCGCCAATGTTGCCGCCATCGGCACGCTGATTGTCAAAACCAGCGCGATGGCCGCGACCGTCGCCGCACAGGGCGGCAGCACGTTCCACATGAACATGTTCTCGGCGGTGAACATGGCGTTGGAGGTGGCCGTCACGCGGCTGGTCAACATGCCGGGCAGCCGCTCGGAAAAATAGCTGGGCGAGTGCCCCATCAAATGGCTGAACAGATCGCGCCGTAGGTCGCCGGTGACGCCGACGAACGCGTAATTGGCGATCCAGGCAGCGACCCGCCACAACAAATTGTCGGCGGCAATCAGGGTGCCGAGCAGGACAAATGCGGTCCATGCCGCCGCATTCTCGCCATTCGAGAGCGTATCGACCAGGAACTTCACGCCGTATTGCGTGCAGACGGAACAGCCTACGGCTGCGAGCACCGCGCCCAGAATAGCGGCATGCGAGATCGGCCGCAGGCGGATATAGCGAAGGATGAACGCGAAGGGTGAAGCGGCGTAAACCGTAAGTTCAGCCATGCGCGTATCATCTCCATTAGCGAATTTGCGAGCCCGTCCCGACGGCTCCCACCTTCGTCTGAACGACCCGGAACCCTCCCTGTTCCCGTCGTGCGGCGCGTCTGAATCAATTTCGGTTGCAGTGTGTACGCCGGCGTTTTGGCGGGGTTGGCAGGGATCGCCTCGCGGCGCGGCGTGTTGATACTAATGCTGCGCCGGGCGCAAAAGTTCCACGCGGTCTAAAAAATTAAGTTCCGTCCATGATTTGAAATTTTTCGGGGTTTCGACGTTGTCGCTAGTCGCCCGGGGTGAGGAACTCAATAGAAACCGAGGGACTTTTCGATGCACATCGCACAAGTGGCGCCGTTGACCGAAGCCATCCCGCCGAAGCTCTATGGCGGCACTGAACGGGTCGTTTCCTGGCTGACGGAAGAGCTGATCGCGCTAGGGCACGAAGTGACGCTCTATGCCAGCGGCGATTCGATGACTTCGGCGCGGCTTGAAGCGGTGTGGCCGCGGGCGCTGCGGCTTGACGGCTCGGTTCGCGATCCCAACGCTTTGCACATGTTGATGCTCGAGCGCGTCTATCAGTCAGCGGCCGATTTCGATTTCATCCACTGCCATCTGGATTATTATCCGTTCTCGCTGTTTTCGCGGCAGCCGACACCGTTTGTGACGACGCTGCATGGCCGGCTTGATCTGCCGGAGCACCAGCCGGTGTTCGATGAGTTTTCCTCGATTCCGGTGGTGTCGATTTCGAGCGCGCAGCGCCGGCCGCTGCCGCAAGCGCACTGGGTGCGCACCGTGCATCACGGCCTTCCCGCCGACCTTTTGGTGCCGAAACCGATCAAGCCTTCTTACTTTGCGTTTCTCGGCCGCATCGCGCCTGAAAAACGGGTCGATCGGGCCATTCGCATTGCCGAGCACTGCGGCGTGCCGCTCAAGATCGCCGCCAAGGTCGACAAAGTCGACCAGGACTACTTCAATGACCAGATCAAGCCGATGCTGGCCAACGGCAACTGTGAATATATCGGCGAGATCAGCGATCGGGAGAAATCGGAATTCCTGAGCGGCGCGATCGTGCTGTTAGTTCCGATCGATTGGCCGGAGCCGTTCGGTTTGGTGATGATCGAAGCCATGGCCTGCGGCACGCCGGTCATCGCGTTCAATCGCGGTTCCGCTCCGGAAGTGGTCGACGACGGCGTGACCGGCTTCGTTGTCGAGGACGTCAACGGCGCCATCGGCGCGGTCGATCGGCTCGGACATTTGTCGCGCGAAAAGGTGCGCCGCCGGTTCGAAGAGCGCTTCACCGCGCGGCGTATGGCGCAGGACTATTTGAGCGTCTACCGCGGCCTGATGACGGCAACCGCGCCGCATCTGCGACTGGTCGCGGACGAAGCGCCGATAGCTCGCTGATTGAGCCTGCGTTGAAAAATCCGCTCATTCCCGCTTATGCGGGAATCCAGTTTATCGAAAAAAAACCTGGGTTCCCGCTTTTCGCCTTCGCGCTCTGCGCTTCGGCGGACTCCAAACCCGCCGCAGCTCATCCAGCGAGCGTAAGCGGATCGCGGGGAGAGCGGTTGCGAGCAACAAGCACGCAGGATTGCGATCTAGTCTTCGCTCAGCTTGGTCGGCCGGGTTTCCGGCACCAAAAACCAAACCAGCGTAAAGCCGACGAGCGCAATCGTCGCGAGACTGCCGAAGGCTGTCGCGCTGCCGAAACGATCGGTCAAGAGGCCGGTCAATGTCGCGCTTAACGCCGCGCCGATGCCGGTGGCGGTGCCGAGGATGCCCTGTCCGAGGTTGAAACGGCCGGTGCCGCGCGTGAGGTCGGCGACCACAAGCGGGACCATGACCGCGAATACCGAGGCCGTAATCCCGTCAAGAATCTGCACGGCCATGAGCAGCGATGGATCGGAGATAAAAGCAAACAACAAACCGCGGATCGGCAGCGCGGCAAAGCCGATCAGAAGCAACGGCCGCCGGCCCCAGATTTGCGCCCGCAATCCGACCCAGGGCGAGAGAATTGCCACCACAAGCTGCGGCACCACGATGCAGCCGGCGATGATCAGTGTGGCCCAGCGCGCCGATTTCATCGTCACCACGCTGCCGACCAGCGGCAGCATGGCCGAATTGGCGAGGTGAAACAAAAGCAGGCAGCCGGCGAAAATCAGAAGGGACCGGTTGTGCATCAGCGCGCCGGACCGGATCGGCGGCTTTGCCGCAGCGTGACGCGGCGGTGCGCCATGCGCCCGCTCCGGATCGATTTCGTTTTCAGCGATGTGGCGCAGCGCGAGCAGCGCCGGAACCAGCAGCAGCACGGTGACGATAAACACCGCGCGCGCCGAAAGGAAATAACCGCATGCCCCCATCGCTGCGGCGGCGAGCCCATTGCCGATCGAGGCAAAGCGCGCATTGCGGCCGAGCCGTTCGCCGATGGCGGCATGGCCGACGAGGCCGAGGCTGATCGCGGCGATCGCCGGTCCGAGCACGCAGCTTGCTGCGGCGTGCAGGACCGCTCCGGCCAGCACCGTCGGAAAAATCGGCAGTGCCGCATAGGTGAGCGCGCTGACGCAGATCGCCGCAACCGCGACGCCGGCGACGAAACGCTCCGAGCGTGCGGCATCGACCACCGCACCGCCAGGCATTTGCCCGATCAACGAAACGAATCCCGCCGCGGAAAGGATCAGACCGATATCGACCTGGGTCCAGTGCTGGGCGGTGAGATAAACCGAAACGAAAGGGCCGAAACCGGTTTGCACGTCGGCGACGAAAAAGACGAACCAGTCGAGACCCCGCAAACTTCGGCGCGATGGCGCGGGTGGTTCGCTGCCCGGCCCCGGTCCGGCCGCCGGCGGGACTGCCGGTGCGCGCGCGGGCGGCGGCTGCGGACGCTCAGCGATGCGGCGGGAAAGATTTGAGCGCAGGATGCCTCTCCAGCAATCATCCACGAACTCGCAGTTCGATTTCGCGCACGCCAATCAAGCGCGCGCGTCACTCAAACGGCAGTGGCTCGAGCTTGCCGAGCGCACCCAAAACGACGATGGGTTTGTCTTCTTGATATTCGGGGGCCGCTTTAACCTGGTCACGGGTAAGATCAAGCGAGATTTTCGCATTTGGCTGGCTTGGCGGCGGAAAGTGCAAGGCGCTCCAATCTACCGCGATTTTGCGGCTGCCGACGCCAAGAAAGCCGCCGAAATCGATCACCGCGGCACGAACCCGGCCGCTTTGATCGACGATCACGTCGACAATCCGGCCCATATTTTCATCGGCTGCGCCGAGCACTTGCCGGCCAAGAATGCCCTCGACTTCGTGATTGTTGAGCACCGTCACCGCGGGCGGCTTCGCGGGTGCGGTCGAACCCTGGTCCGTAGCTTCGCCCGGCGCCGGTGCCGGCGCGTCCTGCGAAGCCGCGGATAAAGTGACCAGCGCCGCGAACCAGGCTGCAGCCAGTCCCGTCGTTATCGATCTCTTGGTTATCGGTCCCTTGGCGTGCATCAGGGTTCCAATGGAACATCACTCAGACAAGCCGGATGGGGTCGGTCGGTTCCGCGCGCCGGTTCCACCAACACGGAGCGGGTTACCGGCTCGGCGTGTTGAGATCACGTCGAAAACACGACGGATACGCGGATATCGCCGCTGATCCGCGGCGTGTCGAGCGACACGGTCTCGCCATGGCGTCGCACCCTTAAGTCGACGCTCGAGGACGAAAGCTGCAGGTCGCGCAGCACGACCTCGTCGAGGAATTCCGGCAGCCGCGGATTGCGCAGCCGGATCTCGCGCGTGAACGGGTCGAATTCGAGCCCAAGACAAGCTTCGAGCAGAGTAAACGGCGTGGCGCTGGCCCAGGCTTGCGGCGAACAGGCGACCGGATAGAGCGTCGGGCCGTGGCCGCGCTGGCGCTGAAAGCCGCAGAACAATTCCGGCAGCCGCCGCTGATCCATATAGGTCGCGGCGCTGAACAATCCGCCGAACAATTTCTCGATCGGGCGCTTGGCTTCGTAGCGCGCCATGCCGAGCGCGATCAGCGCATTGTCGTGCGGCCAGATCGAGCCGTTGTGATACGACATCGGATTAAAGCGCACCTCGCCTCTGGCGACGGTGCGAATACCCCAGCCCGAGAAAAAATTCGGCTGCAGCAGGCCGGCGGCGACTAGCGCGGCGCGATCGGGCGCGGCAATTCCGGTGAAGAGGACGTGGCCGGCATTCGAGGTGCGCACCCGGCACGGCGCCTTGTCGCCGTCGAGCGCCAGCGCGTAGGTGTCGAGGTCCGGACACCAGAACGCCGCCTCGAATCGTTCGGCGAGCCGCGCGGCCTCCGCATCGAGGCGGTCCGCCACGAAGTCGAGCCCGAGCCGACGCGCACAGCGCGCCGCCATGCGCTTGGCAGCGTAGACATAGCCCTGCACTTCGACGAGCGCGATGGCGCCTTCAGCGAGGCGGCCGTCGGCATGAAAGATCGCATCGTGGGAGTCTTTCCATCCCTGATTGGCCAGCCCCTGTTCGTTGACGCGCTGATACTCGACGAAACCATCGCCATCGGGATCGCCTGGGCCGTCGATCCAGGCGAGCGCCACTTCGATCGCCGGCCACAGTTCGACAATGGTGGCGCGATCGCCGGTGCGTTCCGCGTAAAGTCCGGCGAGCAGGACGAAGAGCGGCGTGGAATCGACGCTGCCATAGTAAAGGCCGAACGGCACTTCGCGCAGCGCCGCCATTTCGCCGCCGCGCATCTCATGCAGGATCTTTCCGGGCTCGGCGTCGGCGAGCGGATCGTGTTTGGTCGCTTGATAGGCGGCCAAGCGGCGCAAGACGCCGCGCGCAACGTCCGGCGACCACCACAGCATTTGCAAGGCGGTGATCAAGCCGTCGCGGCCGAAGGTGGTCGAATACCAGGGAATGCCGGCATAGGGGTAGCGGCCCTGCGGCGTTTCCGTCATCAGCATGCCGAGATCGGCGGCGGAGCGGCACAGGATCTCGTTGAAGCGGTCGTTCGAAGTCTCCACCGAGGTGCGCTGACGCGTCGCTTCGCGCACTTCACGCCGCGCCGTGATCAGCCCGCGCATGAACGGCAGCGGCTGGGTTTGTGGTCGATTGCAACTGATCGCCAGAAACAGCGGCCGCGTTTCACCGGGCTTGAGATGCAAATTATAGACGGCCGCGTCGGTTTTGAGCTGATCCGGCGGCGGATCGAAATCAAGCGCCGTCTGCCGCGTTTTGCCATCCAGGCCGTCATAAGTCAGCAGCACGCGATTGCCGCCATGGACCTTTGCCGCCGTTGTGCCGTGCCGCTCGCGATGGGCGCCGCGAACCTCGAACAAATCGGCAAAGTCGTTCTCGAACAGGACCGTCAGACGAAAGTCGATCGGTTGATTGCCGTAATTGCGCAAGCCGAGGCGCTGGTAGGCGGTATCGCGCCAGATGAAGATGGTACGCAAAATGTGGACGCGATCCTTCTCCATGACGATGCGCTGGTCGTCGATCAGATCGGGATTGGTTAAATCTGCGAAGAACGCCGTGTTGTCGTCGCGGATATTCGAGCCGAGCAATAGCGGCGGCTTGCTGTTGAGCAGCAATTCCAGCCGCGACAAGTACCGCGTGTCGTCATGGAACAGCCCGGAGGAGCCGACGAACGACGTTCCGATATCGCCGCGAATGTCGAGAACGACGAAGGTATCGCCATATTTGAGCGCCTGCGGCGGGCCAGCTGGCGTCGCCGTGATGGTGAACGCGCTTTCCGGCGGCTGCTCACGCGGAAACGCTGGCGCGGTTTTCGCGCCGGATTGGCCGGTCATTTTGCCGGTGATCTTGGCGGCGACCTTGCCTGCCTTGCCCGCGGGTCGAATGGCCATGTTCTGTAATTTAGCCGCTGCGACGGCGCGGCTCATTGCTGAATTGATGGGCCAGCTCAGGGGCCAACGCGGTGGATGATGTCGATCACGCGCATGCTGATCGAATCGACCAGCACTACTTTGTCATCCACCGTGGCGTATTTGAGGTACTGGCCTGACAAATCGCCGCCCCGCGCCGCATCCGGCAATGTCAGCAGCACCGTCGAGCGTGGCACCGTGGCGCCGACGATCAGCGGAATGTCGGCGGCCGATGTCCGCAGCCGTTGTCGTGAAACGGCGGCGTAGATGGCGCGCTTCTGCGCCGGACTGAGCGCAATATGCGGCGCCAAAGGTGCCGGCGCGCCGTGCGCTTCGTCCGGCCCCACCGCCTGAGCGGTGGCCTGCGGCGTCCCGGCCGCAAATGCCAACAAGGCTGCGACGATCGGAATCGGCAAGGCGATGCGGCCGGTCATGCATGGCTCCAATGGGATTTGCGTACTGTGCCCCCTTGGGCAGCGAACGCGCGGACCGCGCGCTGGTTCACTTGGCGCCAGCAAATTCCGTCGAGTGGTCTGAGATGGCGCCCAAAACCTATCGGCCAGCGCCGCCAGCGGTCTCGGCCGCGTCCGAAATTGTCGCCCCGCACCGCGCGGGCAGGCCGGGGGCGCAACCCCAGGGCCCGACGGCCGGGCTCTGGCATAATGTATTATGGTGAGCTATGAGAGAGGCTTCTAACCCGCGATGGCGTCGCGGGTGGGGGGCGAAACGTCGGTTGCGGGCGTCTTAGTCGGTTGCGAGCGCGTGAAATGTCTTCAGGTGTACAACGTCTTTCCGTTGCCAAAAGCGGCGCCAACCGCCGCATTGCGGGCAACGACGATCCGGCCGGGCCAGCGCTGCCGCGTTTGGAACCGATCGACACCTCATTTAGCTTTAAGAACAAAGCCTATCTGGCGCTGAAGTCAGCGATCGTCGGCATGGATGTGTATGGCAGCCGCAGCGAGATTCGCCTCGACGAACGCAGCCTTGCCGAACAGTTCGGCATCAGCCGCACGCCGGTGCGCGAGGCCATGGCCCAGCTCGAGCGCGAGGGCTTCGTCCGCTCGGTGCCGCGCCGCGGCGTCTATGTGGTGCGCAAATCCAAGCGCGAAGTCATCGAACTGATCACGGCTTGGGCGGCACTGGAGAGCATGGCGGCGCGGTTAATTACGCAAAACGCTGGCGATGAAGAGATTGCTTCATTGCGCCGGATGTTCGCGACTTTCGAGAACGGCGAAATTCGCGCTCATCTCGACGAATATTCTGAAATCAACATCGAATTCCACCAGACCATCATCCGACTGAGCCGTAACGCGGTCCTGGTGCAGCTTGCCGAAAATCTATTCACCCACATGCGTATGATCCGAAGAAAGACGATCGGTGAACAGGACCGCGCCGATCGTTCGATCCGCGATCACATGCACATCATCGAAGCGTTGGAAGCGCGCGACACGGCCCGCGCCGAGACCCTGGTGCGCGATCATGCGCTCGGTCTTGCCGACCACGTCGCCAAATTTGCCGAATATCTCGACTGAGGATGCGCGCGTTCGAAAGCTAAAGACAATGCACAAAAGACATCAGGGAGTCCGCCATGGCCGAGGCCGCACTTAAGACCCAACCGGAAACCAACGCGGCGGAGCGCGAGCTGACGGATGGTTTTCATCTCGTCATCGAGGCGCTCAAGCTCAACGGCATCAAGACCATCTATAATGTGCCCGGCATCCCGATCACCGATCTCGGCCGCATGGCGCAAGCCGCCGGCATTCGCGTGATTTCATTCCGGCATGAGCAGAATGCAGGCTATGCCGCGGCGATCGGCGGCTTTTTGACCAAGACGCCGGGCATCTGCCTCACCGTTTCGGCACCCGGATTTCTCAATGGGCTGACCGCGCTCGCCCATGCCACGACCAATTGTTTCCCGATGATCCTGATCTCGGGCTCGTCCGAGCGCGAGATCGTCGATTTGCAGCAGGGCGACTATGAAGAAATGGATCAGCTCGCGGTGGCCAAGCCGTTATGCAAGGCCGCCTTCCGCGTGCTGCACGCGGCCGACATCTGCATCGGCGTGGCGCGCGCGATCCGCGCCGCAGTCTCGGGCCGGCCGGGCGGTGTCTATCTCGATTTTCCGGCAAAACTGTTCGCCCAGGTGATGGATGCCGAAGCCGGCGCCAAATCGCTGGTCAAGGTGATCGATCCGGCGCCGGCGCAAATTCCCGCGCCCGAGGCTGTCAAACGCGCGCTCGATGTGCTCAAGAGCGCCAAGCGTCCGCTGATCATTCTCGGCAAGGGCGCAGCTTACGCCCAGGCCGACGATCAGATCCGGGCGCTGGTTGAAAAAGCCGGCGTGCCGTTTTTGCCCATGAGCATGGCCAAGGGCCTGCTGCCCGACACGCATCCGCAATGCGCCGGCGCGGCGCGCTCGACCGTGCTCAAGGATTCCGATGTCGTCATGATGATCGGCGCGCGGCTGAACTGGCTGTTGTCGCACGGCAAGGGCAAGACTTGGGGTGAACCGCACGCCAAGAAGTTCATTCAGGTCGACATCGAGCCCAGGGAAATGGACTCCAATGTCGAGATCGCGGCTCCCGTGGTCGGCGACATCGGCTCCAGCGTCAATGCGCTGCTTGAGGCGATGGGCGCGAAATGGCCAGCGGCGCCGGCCGACTGGGTCAACGCGGTCAAGAGCAAAAGAGAAGAGAACGTCGCCAAGATGGCGCCGCGGCTGATGAACAACAACTCGCCGATGGATTATCACGGCGCGCTCGGCGTGCTGCGCACCATCGTCAAGGAGCGCCCAGATGCCATTCTCGTCAATGAAGGCGCCAACGCGCTCGATCTCACGCGCGGCATCATCGACATGTATCAGCCGCGCAAGCGGCTCGACGTCGGCACCTGGGGCGTCATGGGCATTGGCATGGGCTATGCCGTCGGCGCCGCGATCGAGACCGGCAAGCCTGTGCTCGCGATCGAAGGCGACAGCGCCTTCGGTTTCTCCGGCATGGAGATCGAAACCATCTGCCGCTACAACCTGCCAGTCTGCGCCGTCATCTTCAACAATGACGGCATCTATCGCGGCACCGACGTCAACCGCGGCGGCGGCGCCGACCCGGCGACTACGGTCTTCGTCAAGGGCGCCCGCTACGACAAGATGATCGAGGCCTTCGGCGGGGTCGGCGTTAATGCCACGACGCCGGACGAGCTCAAACGCGCCGTCAACGCGGCGATGGATTCCGGCAAGCCGACGCTGATCAACGCGGTGATCGATCCCGCCGCCGGCAGCGAGAGCGGCCGCATCGGCAATCTCAACCCGCAAAGCGTGCTGCGGAAGAAATAACGCGGCGTCGCCGAGAAGGTAGCGCAGCACCAGGATTGAGGAGAGAAACAATGGCAACGCGCAAGAAAAAAACTGCAAAGAAAGCTGCAAATAAAATCGCGAAAGCGAGGTCCAAGGCTGCGAAGGCCAAAAGCATTGCGAAGACCTCGTCCAAGAAGGTGGTCAAGCTCGTGAAGAGGTCGGCGGCCAACGGCAACGGCCTGCCGCGCCCGAGCGGCAAGCCTTGGGGCCAAGCGGGCAGGGCGCTCGGCGGCGTAAAAATTCTGGACTTCACGCATGTGCAGTCCGGCCCCACCTGCACCCAGCTGCTCGCCTTTATGGGCGCCGACGTCATCAAGGTGGAGCGGCCGGGCGTCGGCGACATCACGCGCGGTCAGTTGCGCGACGTCAAGGGCGCGGACAGCCTCTATTTCACGATGCTCAATGGCTCAAAGCGCTCGATCACCATCGATTCCAAGAATCCGAAAGGCAAGGAAATCCTCGATCGGCTGGTCCGGCATTGCGACGTGCTGGTGGAGAATTTCGCGCCCGGCGCGCTCGACCGCATGGGGCTGACCTGGGAGCACATCCACAAGCTCAATCCGCGCATGATCGTCGCTTCGGTCAAGGGGTTCGGGCCCGGCCCCTATGAGGATTGCAAGGTGTACGAGAACGTGGCGCAATGCGCTGGCGGCTCAGCGTCGACCACCGGCTTCCGCGACGGCCCGCCGCTCGTCACCGGCGCGCAGATCGGCGATTCCGGCACCGGTCTGCATCTGGCGCTCGGCATCGTCGGCGCGCTTTATCAGCGCATGCGCACGGGCCGCGGCCAGCGCGTGCTCGCCGCCATGCAGGACGGCGTGCTCAATCTTTGCCGCGTCAAGCTGCGCGACCAACAGCGGCTCAAGCACGGTCCGCTGAACGAATACAGCCAATACGGCGAAGGCGTGCCCTTTGGCGACGCCGTGCCGCGCGCCGGCAATGATTCCGGCGGCGGCCAGCCAGGCTGGATCCTCAAATGCAAAGGCTGGGAGAAGGATCCCGACGCCTACATCTATTTCATCACGCAGGCGCCGGTGTGGGGAGCGATCTGCGACGTCATCGGCAAACCGGAATGGAAAACCGATCCGGACTATGCAACGCCACCGGCGCGGCTGCCGCGGCTTCGCCAGATCTTCGGCACGATCGAGAAATGGACGGAAACCAAGGACAAGTTCGAGGCGATGGAGATTCTCAATAAGTATGACATTCCATGCGGTCCGATCCTGTCGATGAAGGAGATCGCCGAAGACCAGTCGTTGCGCACGACCGGCACTGTGGTCGAGGTCGATCATCCGACCCGGGGCAAGTATCTGACCGTCGGCAATCCGGTCAAAATGTCGGATTCGCTGGCGGACGTGCGGCGCTCGCCGCTGCTCGGCGAGCACACCGAGGAAATCTTGCGCAAGGTACTCGGCTATTCGGAGAAGGAGTTCGCGGAAATCAAATCGTCCGGGGCGATCACCGCGCCGGACAAGCCGGCCAAAGCCGAGGCGGCGTAGCAGCAGTCATGCCCGGACTTGTTCCGGGCATCCCGCTTATAGAGGCAGTGCCTAGCGATCGGGATCGCCAGAACAAGCCCGGCGATGACAGAAGAGGAATGGAAGGGGTCGTTTATGCGAATTGTTGTTCACGGCCAGCAGGCGTTCGGCAAAGCGGTGCTTGAAGCGCTGCTCAAGCGCGGCGAGGACGTCGTCGCCGTCTATGTCGCGCCGGAACGCCCGGGCGCCAAGGCCGATCCGCTCAAGGAAGCCGCGCTTGCCGCCAAGCTTCCGGTCTATCAGCCGGACTCCTACAAGAAGCCGGAAGTGTGGGACGAGTTCAAAGCGCTCCAACCCGATCTTCAAGTCATGGCCTTCGTGACGCTGTTCGTCCCTGAAGAATTCCTCAACATCCCGACCCACGGCTCGATCCAATATCATCCGTCGCTGTTGCCCGCCTATCGCGGCGCCAGCGCGATCAACTGGCCGATCATCAAGGGCGAGAGGGAAACCGGA
>JBKPIZ010000236.1:0-11898 GCA_046730495.1 Pseudomonadota bacterium | reverse complement strand
GCCTCCGGCGGCGTGATCGGGCGTGTCGACCATTTCGGATCTCCGGCGTTTTACGGTTGATCAAGCGTTAACCAGCTTTGGTTAGCGTTTGGTTACCGCTCGCGCTTTCCGAAACGAGGCCGATTCAGTCTAGTGCTTAAGCGCCAGACCGTTTTCTTCCGCCAGTTGGCGCAACGAAACTTCGGGGCGGGCGCCGAGATGCCGGATGACTTCCGCCGCCGCCAGCCCGCCAAGCCGGCCACAGCTACGATCGTCGGCGCCGCGCGCAAGTCCGCACAAAAAACCTGCGGCAAACAAATCACCCGCTCCTGTCGTATCGACGACCCGCTCAACCGGGAATGCCGGCACCGCCTCGATCCCTTCCGAACCGATAACGAGGCAGCCCTTCTCGCTCCGCGTCACCACGGCGGCGCCGATATCGGCGCGCAGCGCGGCGACGGCGCCGTCGAAATCCGAAGTTTGATACAGGCTGTGCAGCTCCGCCTCGTTGGCGAAGACGAGATCGAGCGTGCCCGAGCGCATCAGCTGCAGGAACTCGTCGCGCCAGCGATCGACACAGAAAGCGTCCGATAACGACAACGCCACTTTACGGTCGCTGCCGTGCGCGATCTCGGCCGCTTTGAGAAAGGCTTGCTTGGCGTGTTTGGGATCCCACAAATAGCCTTCGAGATAAGTGATGGCGCTAGCGGCCACCATCTCCTCGTCGACATCCCGTGGATGCAGGTCCTGCGCCGCGCCCAAATAGGTGTTCATGGTGCGCTCGCCGTCCGGCGTCACCAGCACATAGCAACGACCGGTGGATGGGCCGTCCGATGCCGGCGGGGTGCTAAAGCTTACGCCGGCCGCGCGGATATCGTGACTGAACGCGTGGCCGAGCTCGTCGGCTTTGAGCTTGCCGACGAACGCCGCCCGTCCGCCGAACCCCGCGACACCGACCATCGTGTTTGCCGCCGATCCGCCGGAGATCTCGACCGCCGGTCCCATGGCGTCATAGATCGCCTGCGCCCGCGCCTCGTCGATAAGCGCCATGCCGCCCTTGCGCATGCCGTGCGCCAGCAGAAAGTCGTCATCGGCCCGGGCCAGAACATCGACAATGGCGTTGCCGATGCCGAGGACGTCGAAACGAGCGGAGGTCATGGCTGGCATTGAGTTCGGTCGGCTGCGGTGGGTCGCGCACTATAGCGGGCGCCTCTTGCACGGCAAGCTGACGGATGGCATGGGGACGCCAACGAGCGGCGTGAGCACCATCAAGCCGGATCGGCCGCGCTCGGGCGAGGGCCCTGAAGATGAAGTTCAAAGAATTGATTTTCTCCGGGGTGCAGCCGACCGGCAACCTCCATCTCGGCAACTATCTCGGCGCGATTAAGCGGTTCGTCGAGCTGCAGGACCGTTTCGACTGCATTTATTGCGTCGTCGATCTGCACGCCATCACCGTGTGGCAAGAGCCCAGCGCATTGCCGCGCGCGATCCGCGAGGTTACCGCCGCCTTTCTCGCCTGCGGAATCGATCCGAAAAAAAATATCGTATTCAACCAGAGCCAGGTCGCCGAGCACGCCGAGCTCGCCTGGATATTCAATTGCGTGGCGCGGCTGGGTTGGCTCAACCGCATGACGCAGTTCAAAGAGAAGGCCGGCAAGGATCGCGAGAATGCTTCGATCGGCCTTTACGCCTATCCGACACTGATGGCCGCCGATATTCTGGTTTATCGCGCCACCCATGTGCCGGTCGGCGAAGACCAGAAGCAGCATCTGGAATTGTCGCGCGACATCGCGCAAAAATTCAACAACGACTTCGGCCAATCGATCAAAGAAAAAGGCCATGGCGACGCTTTTTTCCCATTGCCGGAGCCGCTGATCACCGGCGAGGCAACGCGGGTGATGTCACTGCGCGACGGCTCAAAAAAGATGTCGAAGTCGGACGCGTCCGATTTTTCCCGCATCAACCTGACCGATGACGCCGACGCGATTGCGCAGAAAATCCGCCGCGCCAAGACCGATCCGGAGCCGCTGCCGAGCGACGAAAAGGGGCTGGCGACGCGGCCTGAGGCCGACAATCTCGTCGGCATCTATGCGGCGCTTGCCGACATCGACCGCGCCGGCGTGCTCAAGCAATTCGGCAACGCCCAGTTCTCGACCTTCAAGGCGGCGCTGACCGATCTTGCGGTATCCAAGCTCGCTCCGATCGGCGCGGAGATGAAACGGCTTCTTGCCGATCCGGCGGCGATCGACGCGGTCTTGGCCAATGGCGCGGCACGGGCGCGAAAATTGGCCCGTCAAACCATGGATACAGTCAAAGACGTGGTCGGCTTCGTGCGGTCCTAATCGGCCGCCCTTGAACTTTCCAGCAAATTCGCCACCTAATATAGGAGTTTCACGCTAGTCACGGCGCCGCTTCGATCGAATAAAGCGCGCCGTGATGGAGGGCACGATGTTCATTCAGACCGAAGCTACCCCGAATCCAGCGACGATGAAATTCCTGCCCGGACGTCCGGTGCTGGAAAACGGTACGCTCGATCTGCGTGACGCGGCCCAAGCCGAACAGTCGCCGCTCGCCGAACGGCTGTTCGGTATCCCCGGCGTGAGCGGGGTATTCTTCGGCTCCGATTTCATTACCGTGACAAAGAGCGCGGGCGAATGGCAGCAGCTCAAGCCGATGATCCTGGGCGCGATCATGGAGCACTTCATGTCCGGCGCGCCACTCATTACCGCCGGCAGCGCCGAGATCAAAGACGGTGAAGAATTCTTCGATGAGGCGGACGCCGCCACCGTCGCCACCATCAAGGAGTTGATCGAGACCCGGGTCCGCCCCGCGGTCGCCAACGATGGCGGCGACATCACGTTCCGCGGTTTCAAGGATGGCGTCGTCTATCTCAACATGAAAGGCGCTTGTTCCGGCTGCCCGTCGTCGACCGCGACGCTGCGCCACGGAATTCAGAATTTGCTGCGCCATTTCATTCCAGACGTTACCGAAGTCCGTCCGATGTGATCCGGCGCAGTTGACGCCGGCGCCCATTCAATCTTTGTGACGCTCCATGCGTGTGCTTGCCATTGATACGGCGCTCGCGGCTTGCGCGGCTGCCGTTCTGGACACCGACCATGGGATCGTCGCCAGCGAGACCCTACCGATGGTCCGCGGCCATGCCGAAGCGCTGATCCCGCTGATCGCGCGGGTCATGGAGCGGTCCGGCATGACTTTTCGCAACCTCGGCCGCATTGCGGTAACCACCGGACCGGGAAGTTTCACCGGCGTGCGGGTGGGTCTCGCCGCCGCGCGCGGTTTTGGCGTCGCCACTGGCGTGCCGGTCGTCGGTGTCTCAACGCTATCGGTCTATGCCGCGCCTTACCTTGCCGGCAACGGCGAGTCTCCGGTGGTCGCCGCGATCGATGCCCGGCACGACCATGTGTTTCTGCAGGTGTTCGGACCCGGCGGGCAGACCATCGTTAGTCCGCGATTGGCGCGTTTGAGCGAGGCGATAGCCGCGGCATCCAGCGCGCCGGCTTGTCTGGTCGGCTCGGCGGCGCGAGCGGTCGCCGACGGATTGGCGAAGAACGCAGCGCCCCCCCGCGCCGTCGATCCGCGCGAGGCCCCCGATATCGTCTGGGTAGCGCAGATCGGCGCCGTTACGCCGCAAGCGCAATCGCTGCCTGATCCGCAATATCTGCGCGCGCCGGACGCGCAGCCGCAAAATGCCGCGCAGCTGCCGCGCCGATGATGTGGCTCTTATCACGCCTCTTTGGCCGCAAAAGGCCGACCATCGCCGAAGCACGGCCGGCCGACGCCGCGGCCATTGCGGCGCTACACGGCGTTTCGTTTCGGCGCGGCTGGGGCGAAGACGAAATTCTACGGCTGTTGCTCGACCGCAATGTGGTAACGCAACGCATGACAGCGGGCGGCAAAGTGATCGGGTTCATTATGTCGCGTCTTGCCGCGGGCGAAGCGGAGATCCTCTCGGTGGCGGTTGCGCCGGCGTGGCGCGGGCGCGGCCTATCGCGGCAACTGCTCGATCTGCACTTGCGGCGGCTCGCCGGTCTTGGCATCCGCGCCGTCTACCTCGAAGTCGGTGAGCACAATGCGCCGGCTTGCCGGCTCTATCGTCGCGCCGGATTCAACGAAGTCGGCCGCCGGCAGGGCTATTACGAAGACGGCGCGACCGCGCTGGTGCTGCGCCGCGATTTCGGCTGACGATGCGTCGCTCGCGGTTTGGAACAACCGTCGTATTGGTAGCTGCAAGGCGCCGGATACCTATATGACATCCGCCGCCGTCAACAGGCCGAAGTATTGGATCAGGCATGTATATTGCGCGAATATCGACAAACCGGCTATGCCGCCTGACGGCCGCCATGGATTGCCGGACCGGAGCTTATTTCGTCATCTGCAACAGTGGGTTAAGTTAGCGATCGCCGCATGACGAAAGCCCGCAAGCTCTACGTCAAATCGTTCGGCTGCCAAATGAACGTTTACGACTCGCGTCGGATGGCGGACACCCTGGCGCCCCACGGCTATGTCGAGACCGGTACGGCCGAGAATGCCGATTTTATCATTCTCAACACCTGCCACATCCGGGAAAAAGCCGCCGAAAAGGTTTATTCCGAGCTCGGCCGCATGCGCCGGATAAAAGAAGCCGCGGCCGCGGAAAACCGCCGTGTGCTGATCGCAGTCGCGGGCTGTGTGGCGCAGGCCGAGGGCGAAGAGATTATCCGCCGGGCCCCTGCGGTTGATTTGGTGTTCGGGCCGCAAAGCTATCATCGGCTCCCCGGCTTGATGGCGCGCGCGGCGGATGGAGCGCGCGCGATCGACACCGAATTTTCAACGGAAGACAAATTCGCGGCGCTTGCCCCGCCGACGGCGGCGGCAACCCGCGCGCGCGGTGCTTGCGCCTTTGTCACGGTGCAAGAAGGCTGCGACAAGTTTTGCACGTTCTGCGTCGTGCCCTATACGCGCGGCGCCGAACTATCGCGTCCGGTCGATGGCATTGTTGCCGAAATCGAATCGCTCGCGAAGGCCGGCGTGCGCGAGGTGACGCTGATCGGGCAGAACGTCAACGCCTACCACGGCATCGGTCCGGGCGGCCGCATCTGGTCGCTGGCAAGCCTGCTGCAACGCGCCGGGCAAGTAGCGGGCGTCGAGCGCCTGCGCTACACGACCAGTCATCCGCATGACATGGATGATGATTTAATAGCCGCGCATCGCGATTTGCCGAAGCTGATGCCGCAATTGCATTTGCCGGTGCAATCCGGTTCGGACCGGATTCTTGCCGCCATGAACCGCCGGCACACGCGCGCCGATTATCTGCGCATCGTCGAGCGTCTGCGCCACGCCTGCCCGGCGCTTGCGCTGAGCTCCGACTTTATTGTCGGCTTTCCCGGCGAGACGGAGGAAGACTTCAGTGCAACGCTGAATCTGGTGCGCGAAGTCGGTTTTTCCGGTGCCTTCTCGTTCAAATACTCGCCACGGCCCGGCACCCCGGGCGCCGAAATGGCAGGGCAGATCGACGAAACGATAAAATCGGAACGGCTCCAGCGCCTGCAGCAGGCGATCGATGCGAGCCAAGCGAGGTTCAATCGCAGCTGTCTCGGTCGGACCTACGACGTGTTGTTTGAACGGGAAGGCCGCCATGCCGGCCAGCTGGTCGGCCGCTCGCCCTATCTTCAGCCGGTGCAGGCCACTGCGCCGAAATCGCTGATCGGCGCGATAGCGGCGGTGACGATTAGCGATATCGGCAGCAACAGTCTGTTCGGCACGCTTGCCGACCGGGTTACCGCGACCGCGCCGCCAGCACCCGACGACGTTTGTCGCAACAGGAGCCTGAATGCGCACGCCTGAAACGGAAGAATCGGTTTTCATCGCGCCAGACAATACGGCACAGATCGTTCTTACGTTTGACGACAATCGGCTCGCCTCGACACTGTTCGGCCAATACGGTCAGAATCTGGCGCTGATCGAGCGACGGCTCGGCGTCGTTGCCAATTCGCGCGGCAATCAGGTGACGGTCGAAGGCACGCGTGAAGCCTGCGACCAGGCCCGGCGCGTCCTCGAAAGTCTCTATGAGCGGCTTAAGCGCGGCGACGATCTGGTGCCCGGCGATGTCGAAGGCACGATTCGACTGGCGCTGTCGCAAGGCTCGCTGTTCGACTTCGACCCCGCGGCGGCCCGCCAGAGCTTTGAGGAAATCAACCTGCGCAAGCGGCGCGTGGGCGCGCGAACCGCCGCCCAGGACGCCTATGTCCGAGCCCTCAAACGGCACACGCTGGTGTTTTCCACCGGGCCCGCCGGCACTGGCAAGACCTGGCTCGCGGTCGCCTATGCCGTACAATTATTTGAGCGCAAAGAAGTCGATCGCATCGTCCTGTCGCGCCCGGCCGTGGAAGCGGGCGAACGGCTCGGCTTTCTACCTGGCGACATGCGCGAAAAGGTCGATCCTTATCTGCGGCCGATCTACGACGCACTTTACGATTTGATGGATGCGCGCATCGTCGAACGCGCTTTGCAGACCGGCGAAATCGAGATCGCGCCGCTCGCCTTCATGCGCGGGCGAACCCTGTCGAACGCCGCCGTTATCCTGGATGAAGCCCAGAACACGACGGCGATGCAGATGAAAATGCTGCTGACCCGGCTCGGCGAAAACAGTCGCATGGTGGTGACCGGCGATCCCAGCCAGGTCGATTTGCCGCCCGGTCAGACTTCCGGACTCGCCGACGCAGTGCGCCTGTTGGCGGGGATCGAAGGCATCGGACATGTGAGCTTCACGGCGGCGGATGTCATTCGTCACGAGCTGGTCGCGCGCATTGTTGCGGCTTATGACGAAGAGGCCGGGCGCAAACGCGAGCGCCGGGAATGAAGCGGACGGCAGTCGCCGGATTGAAAATCGACGTGCTGGTCGATTCGGAAAACTGGAAAAATGCCGCTGCGGCAAAAGTCCTGGTCCGGCGCGCCGTCAAGCAAGCCGCCACTACGTTGTCAACAAAAACTTCCGAGCTCGCCATTGTTTTGACCGACGATGCTGCGATGCGCAGGCTCAACCGCAATTGGCGCGGGATCGATGCGCCGACCAATGTACTGTCCTTTGCGACCAAAAATCCCGGCGACCACCTGGGCGACCAACCTGGCCGTCACCTGGGCGACATCGTGCTGGCCTACGAAACCATTAAGCGCGAGGCCCATCGCGAGGGCAAACTGTTCGATCACCACCTCGCCCATCTGGCGGTGCACGGCTTTTTGCACCTTCTCGGCTATGATCACGAAAACGACGCTCAAGCGCGCCGCATGGAGACGACCGAGCGCGCGATCTTGCATGATCTCGCGGTGCCGGACCCCTATGGTGCAACACGCTCGACCGCTGGCCGGCGGCCAGCACAGCGCGCTGGCAGAGATCGAGCGCGCGCCAAGCAGAACGCGTAAAATAGCCTCCCCGATCCCGCTCTCGAAGATACCCAATGGTTGAGCCTTCACCGCGCACAGAACCGACCGAGGGCGAACGTCATCCGCTCCCCGTCGCGGTGCCGACCCAGGCCGATCAGCCGGAAAGTTGGTTCACGCGGGTGATGCGCGTGCTGTTCGGTTGGCGAGCGCCGTCACCTCGCGCGGATCTCGAACTCGTTCTGACCGCTGAACCGGCGCAATCGGACTTTTCGCCCGAAGAAGCGGCGATGCTCAAGAACATTCTCGGTCTGCGGGAAACTCGAATTGAAAGAATTATGGTGCCGCGCGCCGATATCGTCGCGGTCCAGCAAGACATTACGCTCGCCGAGCTCGTCAAAGTATTTGAAGTGGCCGCGCATTCGCGCCTGGTGGTTTACAACGACACCCTCGATGATCCGGCAGGCATGGTTCATATGCGCGACTTGATTGCGTTCATGGCGGCCCGCGCCTCCCACGACGAGGCCGCAGCGGATGGATCCGCCAAAGCCAAAACTACGGCACTTAATTTCGCGGATATCGATCTTTCTACGCCATTGACCGCGGCGACCATCGTCCGCGAAATCCTTTACGCACCGCCATCCATGCCGGCGCTCGACCTCTTGGCAAAGATGCAGGCTACCCGGATCCATCTTGCATTGGTGATCGACGAATACGGCGGCAGCGACGGACTGGTCTCGATCGAAGACCTGGTGGAGCTCATCGTCGGCGATATTGCCGACGAACACGATGAGGAAGAAAGCCCCGCGATCACCCGACAAAGCGACGGCTCGTTTCTGGCCAACGGCCGCGCCAGCCTCGATGATGTACGCGCCGCGATCGGCAGCCAATTTGACGTTGGCGACGTCGCGGAGGAAGTCGATACGCTCGGCGGTTACCTCGTGACCAAAGCCGGACATGTGCCCGTTCGCGGCGAATTGGTGCCGGGGCCGGAACCGTTTGAGGCTGAAGTCCTCGATGCCGATCCGCGCCGGGTCAAACGTGTCAAGATTTATCTACGCAAGGATCGCCGGCCGGGTGGTGCACGTGAGGCGGCATTACCGCTGCGGGCGGTAGCGCCTCGCCCGGCGGCGCAACGCGACGAGACAGCCCGGTCCAATCCTAACCCCTCGCGTGGACCGTGAAGCCAAACAGCCTGGTCGACAGTATCGTTCTGGCCTGGGGATGGCGGCGCCGATCGATTGCGTTCACTGCGGGTGCCGTATCGGCTCTGGCGATGGCGCCGTTTAACGCCTGGCCCGTCTTGTTTTTGACCTTCCCTGCCCTTGTCTTGCTCATTGATGGCATTGCGAGCCGCGGCTGGAATGGCTTGATCGCGGCGGCCGATATCGGGTGGTGGTTCGGATTCGGTTATTTTCTGGCCGGTCTGTATTGGCTCGGCTACGCGTTTCTTGTCGATGCGGCGGCCTTTGGCTGGCTCTTACCATTCGCGGTTCTTGGCCTTCCGGCGATTCTCGCGATCTATACTGCGCTAGGGGTCGTGCTGGCCCGCTTGCTGTGGCAGCGCGGCGCGATGCGCATCTTGGCGTTGGCCGTCTGCCTCACCGCAATGGAGTGGCTGCGCGGCCATGCCTTCACGGGTTTTCCGTGGAACGCCTTCGGCTATGCCCTCACCGAGCCCTTGGCGCTGGCGCAAGCGGCTTCAGTGCTCGGGCTGTGGGGATTGACCTTCCTAACCGTTGCCGTCTGTGCCAGCCCGGCGACGCTGATCGATCAAGATGCGAAAAAACGGCGGCCATTGCTGCCGTTCGCATTGGCCGCGCTCACGCTCGCCGCGCTCGCCAGCTTTGGCGCCGTCCGATTGGCGCGCACCCCAACCCAGCTCGTTGACGGCGTTCATTTGCGCATCATGCAGCCCAATCTGCAGCAGGACATTCGCTTCAATTACGCAGCCAAGCAGGAGGTGGTGGAGCGTTATCTCGCGCTATCGGCGCGGCCAGGTCTTGATCAGGTCACGCATCTGATCTGGCCGGAATCGCCTTTTCCGTTCTTTTTGACGCGCGAGGCGGATGCGTTCGCGCAGATCGCGCAGGCCCTGCCGCAGAATACTTTGCTGTTTACCGGGGCGATGCGGCTTGCCGATCCAACCAATCCGGCGCAATCCGGTGTGTACAACTCCATCTATGTGATCGATCACCAAGCATCTATCCGCGCCGTCTACGATAAGGTGCACCTTGTTCCATTCGGAGAATATTTGCCTTTCGAAGATGTCCTGGAGCGCATCGGCCTGCAGACGCTGACCGAGCAGCGCGGCGGGTTTCTCGCCGGCGACCGACATCGCCTTATCACCGTATCTGGAGCGCCGAGTGCGTTGCCGCTCATCTGTTATGAGATAATCTTTCCTGGCGAATTGAGCTCCAGCGAGGAGCGGCCGGGCTGGATCGTCAATGTCACCAATGACGGCTGGTTCGGCAATTCCAGCGGACCTTACCAGCATTTGCAGCAGGCCCGCGTGACCGCGATCGAGCAGGGTCTGCCGCTCGCCCGTGCCGCGAATACCGGGATTTCGGCCGTGGTCGATCCAGTCGGACGCATCGTCGGCTCTTTGCCGCTCGCCAGTGAAGGCGTATTGGACACACCATTGCCGCGTGCGATCGGCGCGCCGATCTATGCGCGCTTTGGCGACACGCCCGCTGCCGCGCTGGTTTTGATCGCATTCGTTCTTGCCATTCGCGGCCGGCTGCGCGCCGGCATCGCGAAGGCCTGAACCGGGGGCGAGGAAACAAACAAATTCGGGATCACCGCGGTGATACCTTGCACTGCAACCAACGCGAGCAAATTGTGCGATTTCTCATTCCGTGAGAATTGGCGCGGTACGCGGGAAACCCGCCGGCTGCGGTTTTCGCCAACGGGAAAGCAGTTTCAGTTGTGACAGATTTGCTATCTATCGGCATTGAGCTAAAAGGGGGGAGGCCCCATGGCTACGCTAGCAAAAAAGGCGCCCAACCCGACCGACAAGCATGTCGGGAGCCGGGTTCGCATGCGCCGGATGATGCTGGGAATGAGCCAAGAGAAGCTCGGCGACTCGCTCGGCCTGACTTTCCAGCAGATCCAGAAATACGAAAAAGGCACCAACCGGATCGGTGCCAGTCGCCTTCAGCAGATTTCTCACATTCTCCAAGTCCCAGTCGCTTTTTTCTTTGAAGGCGCGCCCAGCGCTCAGACCACGGGCCGCCATGAAGGCCTGGCCGAAGCGCCCTCGCCTGCTTACGTCTCCGATTTCCTAGCGACCGCCGATGGCCTTGCTTTGACCAAAGCCTTCATGCGGATCGAGGATTCAAAATTGCGCCGCCGCATCGTCGATCTCGTCGAGCAAATTGCCAGCCGCGACAAACGCTGAAGACGAATCCGGCACAACGCCGCGGGCCAAAACCAAGGCAGCCGCCCACCTTTCGGCCACATCTTGACCGCGCACGGCGACGCTGCAACAACCCTGTCAACCAACCGACCGCGCGTGTGTTGCCACCGCGCCTACTGGCAGAGACCGGCACATCACAGCAGTTTTGAGGGGAGTATTTCGCCTTGCGCCGAGCCAATTATCTGTTCACCAGCGAATCCGTGTCGGAGGGGCATCCCGACAAGGTTTGTGACCAAATTTCGGACGCCATTCTCGACGCGTTTATCGAGAACGATCTCAAGCTCGGCATAGCCGACCAAAGCGCCGTCAATACCCGCCTCGGCTGCGAGACGTTGTGCACCACCAACAAGATTGTCATCGCCGGCGAGGGCCGTGGCCAAGCCCCGCTGTTTCACAAACACGGCGCCAAAGCCGTCGTGAACCGGGAAATGATCACCGAAATTGCGCGCGGCGTCGTCAAGGACATCGGCTACGACCAGGATGGCTTTTCGTATTACGGCGCCGATGTCGAGGTCCTGCTGCATGGCCAGTCGCCCGATATCGCGATGGGTGTGGACGCGAAAAAGAAGAAGGATGGCGAGCAAGAGGGAGCCGGCGACCAGGGCATGATGTTCGGCTTCGCCTGCACCGAAAGCGAGGTCTATGAAAAGGGCTCGTTCATGCCGGCCCCGATCTATTTCGCACACAAGATTCTCAAAGTGCTTTCGGATAAACGCCGCTCTGGGGCGCTGTTTGACTTACAGCCGGACGCCAAAAGCCAGGTCACTGTCAGGTATGTCGACGGCAAGCCAGTCGGCTGCACCAAGGTCGTGGTCTCGACCCAGCACAACGCGCAGAATCGAAACAGCAAGAAATATTCGCCCGGAATGATCCGCGATATGATCGAGGATACAGTGGCTTCGGCGCTGCCGAGCGGCTGGATGCCGAAGCGTCCGAGCGATTTTCTAGTCAATCCCACCGGAAATTTCGTCGTCGGCGGACCCGATGGAGATTGCGGTCTCACCGGCCGGAAAATCATTGTCGACACTTATGGCGGCTATGCCCCGCATGGCGGGGGCGCGTTCTCCGGCAAGGATCCGACCAAGGTCGATCGCTCTGCCGCCTATGCGGCGCGCTACTTGGCG
>JBKPIZ010000235.1:0-6990 GCA_046730495.1 Pseudomonadota bacterium | reverse complement strand
CGTTTCAGACGGATCGCGTGCTCAAGAACTTGTCAGGAATTCTGCGAGCGGCTGGCACGAGCCTGGAGAAGGTGGTACGCGCAACCGTGTTTCTGAAGAACATGGGTGATTTCGCGGCAATGAACGAAGTGTATGGAACGTTCTTTCATACAGCACCGCCGGCGCGATCGACCGTCGAGGTGGCGCGGCTTCCGAAAGACGTGCTTGTCGAAATTGATGTGATCGCGCTGGCCTAGAAAAAAGCTTGAAGCACAGAGGGACACAGGATCACCGGGGAACACAACGAGCAAGAAGCGCTGACCAAGTCTTGGGAAGCGAATGGTATTTTCTTTGTGCACGTGAGCTTAGCGAATCACAAGACACAGGCGTGGAACAAGAAGTGGCCGTAATGAAAAACGGACTCAAATTCCCCGGTGCGCCCGGGAGTCCTTCTGTGGTTAGTCGTTTTTATTCGAGGAGAACAAATGATCAAGCATGGAGTGCTGGTATTGATGGTGTTTGCGGCCGGGATCGCTCTTGCACAAGGCAATAAGTCTGCAGCTCCCGCGGCGGGTGGTCCCACCAAGGTGGAAGGCGAAGGCACCAAGACCCCCGACGGCCTGCAGTATTGGGACATCAAAGTCGGGCCCGGGCGCACGGCCGACCGCGGGATGACTGTAAAAGTGCACTATACCGGCTGGCTGACGAATGGAAAGAAGTTCGACAGCTCGGTTGGCAAATCCCCTTTCCAATTCAGGATCGGTGCGCACCAGGTGATTAAAGGCTGGGAAGAAGGCGTCTCCGGGATGAAAGTCGGCGGGAAGCGCCAATTACGGATTCCCCCCGACCTTGCATACGGAAGGGAAGGTTATCCGGGTGCGATCCCGCCGAATGCAACGCTCGTATTCGATATCGAGTTGCTGGGCGTGGAGTAAGAGCCAAGAACCTAACCACCAAGGACACGAAGGCACACGAAGGAAAGCAACTGTCTTCCCCCAATTGGTTGCTTTCGTGTTATTCCGGCGTTAGGCCTTGACGACCTTGCCGCTGCGCAGGCAGGAGGTGCAAACGCGCATGCGCTTGGTAGTGGCGCCAACCTTGGCGTGGACCGGGCGCAGGTTGATGTTCCAGCGTCGCTTGCTCACGTTGTGGGCGTGACTGATCGTGTTCCCGCTCATCGGCTTCTTGCCGCAAATCTCACAAACTTGTGCCATCGGACTGCTCTCCAGAATCTCTCAGAACTAGGTGTGCAAAACACAGATTGTACAGGATTTGAGCGGGTTTCGACAATGGCGCAGGGACCCTCCCACAAACGCGAACGGCCCCGATCTCTCGGGGCCATTCAAATCGGGTACTTACAGCACCCTGCGACGAATCCAGTATAAGCCTCGCAAACTCGAAATCGAGTTACTTTTGACGGGCGGTTATCCCTGCGTTCCCTACCCCAGAACCCACGTTCCAATGAGGAACTGGACCCGACGGGACGCGAACCCGCATCCGCTACCGTCGCAGGGTGCTGTGTTCCCATTACACCACGGCCCACGAAGACGTTAATGCGCCGCCTGCTCACGGGGCTCAGTTAGACATCACATCGTGCAGTGTCCTCCGAGCCAAAGTGGAAAGAGACCGATTCATCCCCTATGCGATACTGAAAGCATGCAGTCCCCGCTGAAGGCGCCCAGCGCGAGCACGGATCCCAAGTCGGTTAAGGTGAATCTAACCACAGGGACGGGAATGGAGATCGAGTGGCACGACGGTCACCGGTCGAGCTATTCCTTTCCCTTTCTGCGGGATGCCTGCCCGTGCGCCCTTTGTGAAGAGGAGCGCGGCAAGTCAGGACGGGCGCCGGGCGATCCTCCAAAACTGGCGCCGGGCGCGCTGCCCATGTTCAAGCCTGCCGCCAAGCCGGTCTCTGCCGAGGGAGTGGGCAAATACGCCATCAAGTTCAGCTGGAATGACGGGCACGAGCTGGGCATTTACTCGTGGGCGTTCTTGCGGGAATGGTGCCCCTGCGCGGAGTGCAAGGCGGCACGAAAAAAGCTATCAACCAGAGAGGCACAGTAAGGCCATTTCTGGGGCGCGGACTTTCAAGCTAACTTTTGTCATTCCGCATGGGCGTGCCCATGAGGAATCTCGATCGTTGCTATGGCCTGCACGAACGAGGTTCCTCGCCTCCGCTTTGCTCGGGCGTCGGAATGACAGAATCATGAAGTGTGCAGGAAGCAATCTGAGGCAGTGGCGACTTTGTCCTTTCTAGACCAACTCAATCCCCAGCAGCGTGAGGCTGTCGAGACCACCGAAGGTCCGGTGCTGATTCTGGCGGGCGCGGGCAGCGGGAAGACGCGCGTCATCACGTACCGCATCGCGCACCTCATCGAGAACCTCGGGGTGATGCCGGAGTCGATTCTCGCGGTGACGTTCACCAACAAGGCCGCGGCCGAGATGGTCGAACGCGTGCAGCGTATTGTGGGCGGGCTCTCCGTGGCGAAGCCCGTGATCTCGACGTTCCATTCTTTTTGCGTGCGGGTGCTGCGGCGGGATATCGAGGCGCTGCGCATTCCCTCGACCGTGCCGGGACAGCCGCCCATCGGGCACACCAAAAATTTTGTCATCTACGACGAGGCCGACCAGCAAAGCATCGTCAAGTCGGTCATGAAGCGGATGGGCGTTGACGACAAGGAACTCACGCCCCGCATCGCACTGGGCCGGATTTCGTGGGCGAAGAACCATATGCTCGACCCGCAGGAAATTTATCTGCAGTCGGCCGATCCCAAGACCGAGAAGATCGCGCACATTTACGAGGAATATCGCAAGGAACTGCGCAAGGCGAACGCGCTCGACTTCGACGACCTGCTGCTCGAGGCGCTGCGCCTGCTGAAATCCGTCGGAACGGTGCGCGATTATTACAACCGGCGATTCCAGTACATTCTGGTCGACGAATATCAGGACACGAACCGTCCGCAGTACGAACTGATGCGCCTGCTCGCGGGCACGCGGCACAACCTGTGCGCAGTGGGAGACGAGGACCAGTCGATCTACTCCTGGCGCGGGGCCGACATTCGGAACATTCTCGAATTTGAGAAAGATTTTCCCGAAGCAAAGATCATCCGCCTGGAACAGAATTACCGCTCCACGCAGAGCATATTGGCTGCGGCGTCGGCGGTGGTGGCCAACAACGTCAAGCGTAAAGGCAAGAACCTGTGGACGTCGCGGCAAGGCGGGGCGAAGGTCGGCTACTACGAGGCGCCCGATGGTGAGAATGAAGCGCTCTTCGTCGCGGATCGCATCGCGCGCTATCTGAAAGAAGCGGTCGAGCACGGCGAGACGCCGCGGACCGCAGTGCTGTATCGCACCAATTCGCAATCGCGGCTCTTTGAAGAGGCTATGCGCCGCTACCAGCTCAAGTATCACGTCGTGGGCGGGTTCTCATTCTACGAGCGGGCTGAGATCAAGGACATGGTCTCGTACCTGAAGGTCATCGTAAATCCGGATGACTCGGTGTCGCTGCTGCGGGTGATCAACACGCCGGCGCGGGGAATTGGCAAAACGACGGTGGAGACCTTGGAGGCGTTGGCGCTCGAGACGGGGCTATCGCTCTGGGGAGCAATGGGCGAGGCTATCCAGCGTCAACTGCTGCCCGTGCGGGCATGCCTGGTGCTGAGAAATTTTCGAGAGCTGATCGAAGACGCGCAAGCGATGCTGGCCGGAACGTATGTAGAAAGATTGACGCACGAGAGTAGCGCCGGCGTCCCGCTGGCCACCCAGCGTCCCGCCCGTTCCGGGGAAGTGCAGCGACAAGAGGGCTCGCGCCCACTCTCGGAACCAGAGCACGAGCTCGCCGAAGACAACTCAACCCAGTTCGATCCGCTCGCGTTCGATTTCGGAGACAGTACTGAGGATACGAGTTTCGCTTTTAGAGAAGGCGCGGAGTCGGAGATTTCTGGCGAAGAGCAAGAAGAAAATCCTGAGCGGGCGGGACGCCCGCTCGACAGCCGGCAAGATGCCGGCGCTACAGACGACGGCGCCTTCCGCGCTCCCGGCGGACCGGCGAATACAGCGGAGGTGCTCAAGTTCCTCATTGACCGCACCCAGTACATCAAGCTGCTCGAAGACGAAGACACGCCCGAGGCCTACTCCCGCATCGAGAATCTGCGCGAACTCGTCAACGCCGCCCTCGACTCGAAAGACCGCGGTGAGACCCTGGAAGAATTCCTCGACCACGCCGCGCTGGTCAGCGATGCCGACGGCTATGACGAATCGGCACGCATCACGCTGATGACCCTGCATGCGGCCAAGGGGCTGGAGTTTCCGCTGGTGTTTTTGTGCGGTCTGGAAGAGGGACTATTTCCGCACTCGCGCACTCTGCTCGAAATGGATGACATCGAGGAGGAGCGCAGGCTGTGCTATGTCGGCATGACGCGCGCCATGGACACGCTGATCCTCAGCCGCGCGGTGTATCGCCGGCGCTATGGCACCGATCTCCCCGAAGCGAGCGTGCCGTCCCGATTTCTGGAAGAGGTGCCGGCCGGGCTGGTTGAAGAGCTGGGCGGCTCGCGAAGGCGCCCCTGGATGGGAACCTACAGCGCGAGCCCGCGGACTGGATCAGGCGCGCAGAGACGCGGATCCGATCACGATGAGGGTTCGTCCCATTACTCCTACGAGGACGAGGACCAGAGCGCGAACTGGCAGCGCGAGCGCGCCGAGCGGGCCAAGCCCACCTACTCGGGCAAGAGCTACAACTCCATCGACAATATTGCCGAGTTCTTTGCGTCGCGCGGGAAGAAGTTCAACCTGCCCAAGACGGTCATCGAGGAGCCCAAGGGCAAGAAAGGCTTCCGCCCCGGACAAAAAGTTCGTCATCCAAAATATGGCGAAGGCACCGTCTACCAGCGAGAAGGAGATGGGGAAGACGCCAAGATTACGGTACAATTCCCGAGGTTCGGGCTGAAGAAGCTGGTGGAGAAGTACGCACAGCTCGAAAAAGCCTGAACCAATTTGTAATTGTGAAATTTGTTATTTTTGTAGTTGGCCCGAACTCGAGATAGCAAAGTACAAAATTTTAGGATCGTGAACTCAAACTTATGGCGAATACAGCAACTCTAAGCAAGGAAGACCGCAAGAAAGCCAAGCGTGCCTCGCGCAAGAAGCGCAAGGTGGAACACCCTCTCAAACCCCGCGACTACGCTCGCGGATCGAAAAAAAGCAAGGTCAAGAAGATGGCGCGCGGTCAGTCCAAGCGCGGCTAATCGGGATTTCAGGGGCGGGTCTTTTGACCCGCCCTTGGTTTTTGCAGGTGCAATTGAGATCCATAGCTGGAATCCTCAGGCGTGAGCATGCGGCTGGCACCGCGACGGGCCGCATCCAAGCCGGGAAGAGGTCCTTTTGACGCAGCTGCCGTCCACCACCGACCGCGAGCCTCCCGCCACTGCCACGGGCAGCCAACTTCTCTGCTGTAAATCCATCGACAAGCTGATCGCCGACGCCGACGAGCCCGGGCACAGGCTCGAGAAGAAACTGGGGCCGTGGTCGCTGACCGCGCTGGGGATTGGCGCCATTATCGGCTCGGGAATTTTTGTTCTCACCGGCACGGCGGCTGCCGGCGAACACTTTGAGGCGCCTTCCATTCTGCATGCGCAGGTGCTGGACCTGCTGGTCAATTTTCTGCGCACCGGGAGCACCGCGGGCGCGCTGATGCATGGCCGTCCGGCGGCCGGTCCATCGATTGCGATTTCCTTCTTGCTGGTCGCGATTGCCTGCAGTTTCGCGGGCCTGTGCTATGCCGAACTGGCATCAATGATTCCCATCGCCGGCAGCGCTTATACCTATTCCTATGCCACGCTGGGCGAAATCTTCGCGTGGATCATCGGATGGGACCTGATTCTGGAGTACGTGGTCAGCAATGTCGCAGTGGCGGTCGGCTTCAGTGGATACTCCAAAGCGCAGTTAGCGGCCTTTGGCATTAACCTGCCGGAAAAATGGGCGAGCCCGGTGTGGGCTTCCGGACATTGGACCGGCGCTTATTTCAATCTGCCCGGCTTTTTAATCGTGTTTCTCCTGACGCTGTTGCTGGTCCGCGGCGTGCGCGAGTCCGCGGAAGCAAACAACGTGATGGTCCTGATCAAGATTGGGGCCATCCTCACGTTCCTGGTGGTGGGCGGAATGCTGGTGAAGCCGGCCAACTGGACACCTTTTGCGCCGTCCGGATTCGCCGGCATCGTGACCGGCGGGGCCATCGTCTTCTTTACCTATATCGGCTTCGATTCGGTTTCTACGGCGGCCGAGGAATGCCGTACTCCGCAACGCGACTTGCCGTTCGGGATCATCGCATCGCTGGTCGTGTGTACCCTACTGTACGTGGGCGTCGCGATCGTGTTGCTTGGGATGTTGAAGTACACCACCTTTGTATCGGGCGAAGCGGCTGAAGCGCCCGTGGCCTACGCGCTCAAGGCGCTGGGCGCGCACCCGTTCTATCGCTCGGTCATTGTGGTGGGCGCGCTGATGGGGATGATTTCCTCGCTGCTCGTTTTTCAGTATGGGCAAGCGAGGATCTGGTACGCAATGTCGCGCGATGGGTTGCTACCGAAGCTGTTCTCCGCGGTACATCCGCGATTCAAGACGCCGCACTGGTCCACCTGGATCGCCTGCTTCGCGGTGGGAATTCCAGCGGGCATGGTCGATATCGGAGACGCAGCCGATCTTTCAAATATCGGCACGCTGTTTGCCTTCACGCTGGTGTCGTTGGGCGTGATTTTTCTGCGGCGACGCCAGCCTGAACGGCCGCGCGCGTTCCGGGTACCCTTCGTGCCCTGGTTTCCGCTGATTTCCGTGGTGCTGTGCGGCGGGCTCATGACCGGGCTGACCGTGATTACCTGGATCCGCTTTGTGGTTTGGCTCGGGATCGGGCTGCTGATTTATTTCTTCTATAGCCGGCACAACAGCGAATTCGCCCGACAGAGCAGGTAGGACCGAAGAATTTCAGATTTCAGATTGAGGATTTCAGATTGAACGGCG
>JBKPIZ010000234.1:0-9266 GCA_046730495.1 Pseudomonadota bacterium | reverse complement strand
ACCACATGCAGATCGGGGCGGACGAGAACGAGATCGGCTTCGTAGATTTCCCGCGCCCGGGCGTCACCGGTTTCAATCACGGTGACCGGCGCGCCGCGATCGCGCAACGCACTTTGCAATCCGTGAGGGTCGGCTTTGGCGCCACCAAGCTTGAGGATTGTGTAGCCGTCGGGAATGCGGTCTTGCATCGGTGTGCCGTCGGCGAGCCAGACATGCGGCAGTCGCGCGCCAGGCCAGGTCGTCGGCTGATATTCCCGGAACAGATGTTCCGGGCCGCCGGGGATATTGCAGATGATCGGCGAGTCGACATAGCGATAGCCGAGCTCGGCGCCGATCATTTCATTGCTCTTGCGCTGCTCGATATCGGCGACGGCGGCGAGCTTGTTGCGGGTCTCGGCAGCCTCGCGGATGTCAGGCCGCCACATGGCGCGCCACTTGCGCCGCCCGAGCGTCGCGTAACGCGAAGCTCCGACATTGCGTTCGCCGATCTGCCGCCGCTCGATCTCGTATGACTTCAGCAAATTCGGCCCACCCCAGCCGGCAAGCGTGGCGGCAAGCTTCCACGACAGATCAATGGCATCGCCGACGCCCGAATTCATGCCGAGCCCGCCGGTCGGGATCACAAGATGCACCGCGTCGCCGACGAGGAAGACGCGGTCTTTGCCGTAGCGGTCGGCAAGCAGCAAGTTTTGCCGCCATGGCGCGCAGGACAGCATTTCGTATCGCACTGGAATGCCAACAGTCCGCTCGAACTGGAACTTCATCTTCTCGTCGCTGTCGAGGACGGAATGCAGCGTCCAGTGCCTGGTCGAATCCTGCATGATCAGGAACGTGGCTTTGTCGTCGGCCACGTGATAGTGCCGGCCGCGACCTGGACCGCGACCCGGGCCATCGCCTATCGGAAGGCGGTCGAACAGTTCGTCACAGCGAAACAACGCCTGGCGCAGTTCCAACAGATTGCCCTCGCCGGACAGCCCGATGTTGAGCTCCTTGCGCACGGCGCTGGCCCCGCCGTCGCAGCCGACGAGATAGGCCGCGCGCACGTCCTCGACCGCGCCTTTGACGCTGCGCAGGCGCGCGGTGACGCCGTCGCGGTCCTGACGCAAACTGAGAAATTCCCAACCGAACCGTACCCGCACGCTGGGAAGGCCTTCGGCAACCGACTTCAACAGCGGCTCGAGCGTGTATTGCGAGATCAGCTGATATGGCTCGAGCGGCAACGTGCCGTCATTGGTCGCGCGGGTTTGCGCCCTCGCCTCTTCGACCGACGGATAAGGCAGATGCAAGAGCGGCGGCTCGGTGAGCGCGAGCACGATATAGACGTCCATCGGGCAGTCCGCGCGCAATCCGGCGGCGCGGATCTTTTCGGCCAAGCCCATGCGCCGGTAAATTTCCATGGAGCGGGCATTCACCCGCTCCATCTTGGGCAGAAAGGCCGGTTGCTCCTTCTGCTCGACCAAGGTGCATCGTACCCCGCGCTTGCCGAGGTCGATCGCAAGTGTCAGCCCGGTCGGCCCGGCCCCGACAATCAAAACGTCGCTGTCCATCGGATTTACTTAGCGCATCTGCCGCATTCATTCAGCCGGCGAGCGGTAAAGGCAAGCTCGCGGAAGGGATCGCGGCATCGAGCTCCTTGAACGGCGAAAAGACGGCGTCAGCGCATTGCTCTGGACTGGCGTCGATGAATTGCGTCATCTGGCCGGAAAGAAAGACCGCTGCCTTCGTTTTGATCTGACTGCGGGGATTAAATTGGATGCAGACGATATAGTGCTGGCTTGGTCCGACGGGCTTGAGCGCCGGCTCCGAAATCATCGCACCGCGAAAGTCGGCGCGATTGGTTAAGGATTGGCGCAGAAACGCGACAAGCGTGCTGCGGTAATTGGTCGGCAGCGCATTGGAATCGACGGCCTGCTGTTCCTTGCTCGCACTGCAGCCGCCCAACGCGACCGCCGCCATCACCAGGACCATGCCGGCACGATGAACACTCATGGTGGTCATTACAGCCCTTGATCGCCCAGTCGGGGGTCGCCCTCCCTGTTAAGCCTTGCACCGGATTATAGCAAAGCCGCGGCGGACCGGCTGCGCGGATCAGCGCAGCCAGCCAGCGTACGGATAACGGATCATTCCTCTTCGAGCGGACCGCACCATCCCGGCAAATAGGCGGCATCCTCGCTTTTGGCGAACTTCATTGCCTTTTCGATAGCCCCCTCGAAGTCACGCTCGACCCTTTTGCGCTTCATGCGGCGGCGCAGAAAATCCGCCCATAGAAATTCACTGAAAGGCGTCGTGTCCTTGGCAAAGCCGCCGGCGCGGCGCAATTCTCCGGCCAGCGAGCGAAACGGATCGTCGATCAGTTCGGACACACTTTTGGGAATGTCACTGTAATGCCGCCGCTCGCCTTTGGCGTCGAACGGATGCATCCACGAACGGTTGTCCATCACCGTCCAAAAGGCGTCCTGGTCGAGTTTGCCGAGATTGGCGATCAACGTCACCGCCACGTCCTTGACGCCTTCCTCGTGCAGCGCACGCGCAAGATGATGATGATCGACCACGTAGTGGCGCGATCTCGGACCGAGCACGACCGGTATCATGTGCTTGCCAAGAAATTGGGCGCCCTTTTTGGCGGCGATTTCGCGCCAGCGCTGGCGCTTGGCCGAAACCTCGCGCATGCCGACCGTGATTTGCGTGGGGCGGAGATCGCTAATGGCGACAGTGGTCAGGGTGGGTTCGCGAACCATGTTGCGCTCCTCAAAACCGGTGATTCGGCACTATCGGCACCAGTGCGGGAGCAAAATCAAGGTTCCAGCCCCGCTTTCCGCCCAAAACAGAGAATGGCAATTTTCGGCCGTTCAGCTAGAATCGCGTCATGCACGGGACGAGGTTGGGGGCAACAAAGCTCGGCATTGTTCTGGCAATCGCTTTGCTGGCGGCAGGCCCGCAAAGCGTGCGCGGCCAGGACCATGTCGCGACCAAAGGCCAGGCGGTTTCCGACAACTCCACGCGATCCAGCTTCCGCGTCGTGGTCGATGTCGGCCATACGCTCGATGTGCCCGGCGCGATGAGCGCACGCGGCGTGCCGGAATACACCTTCAACCTCCAGCTCGCGCGCGAGGCCAAGCAGGCCCTGGTCGATGCCGGGTTCGAACAGACGGTGCTGCTGATCACCGGCACCGCGCCGTGGCGAGGCCTATTCGAGCGCGCGGCGCGCGCCAACGCCATGCATGCCGATCTGTTCATCGCGATCCACCACGATTCGGTGCCCGATAACCTCAAACAGATCTGGGAATACGCCGGACAGAAAAATGAATTCAATGACAACTATCCGGGCTACGCGATTTTCATTTCGAACGACAATGCCGATCGCGCCGGCAGCCTGTTGTTCGGCAGCATGCTCGGACACGAGCTGGAGCGCCGGAACCTTCACTACACGCCGCATTACACCTTGGCATTGATGGGCCATCGCCGCCGCATCCTGGTCGATGCCGAGGCCGGCGTGTACCGCTACGATCAGCTGATCGTGCTGCGCCAGACCAGGATGCCGGCCGTACTGCTGGAAGCCGGCTCCATCGTCAATCGCCAGGAAGAACTCGAATTGGCAAAGCCGGAACGGCGCGCGATCACCAGCGCCGCTATCGCCGCGGCTGTGGCAAATTTCTGCGCCGCGCGCTCGCGATCGCCTGTCGTCAAGGCGGCAGTTTCAGGACACTAGGGTCAAAACTCATTATTTGCGCGGCCGCGACGCTGGGCTTTTCGATCGCTGGCTAGGCGCGAGGAGCGATGTGATCTACACGATCATGAGCGACGAACAACGACGCCAGCGATCGAAAGGCCCGCGTCCCTTCGGGTTGCGGCGAAAATCGCCGCTGGGTTCGTCGAAGGGCTCGACCGTATTCCCGATACGCTCTTTGCCCTTCTCCTGCCCGGCCGGCGATTTTGGCTGCAACGCCGCTCGCGGAAATAGTGAGTTTTGGCCCTGAGTTTTATTTTGCTTTAGATGGGCCTCAAATCGCGTAGCGGGCTCGATCCGGCATCGCCGCCCTAAAGCGGGATTCCTTGTGCCAGTTTTTGCCGAGTCTGCGGATTAAGTCGCGCCTGATACCCTGCTTCGCAGACCTTTGAGCAAAATCGCATCCGCCAATAACGCTGGATGACTGGACCTAGTGGTCCGCGGCAATGATCGCATCTCATGACACGGCCTTCGCACGGTGCTCGATGACAAGTTGCCCCAATCTTGAATGGCTGAGGAAACAGCCGCGACCACAATAGCAAAATCTCGTACCGATCTCGCGGATGTAACTTCCCGTGATCTTGGTGCAGCACAAGGCACAATGGGCGTCCAAGCGCGGGGCGCGGTCATTGACAAGAATGAAGCGGAGCATATCGGACCTCCCACCAGCAAACGGTTCCTCGTGAAAACGGCGTGTTTTTCATCGCCGCCTTTTGCTCATAGAGATCGGCCTTGATGGCCGGCTATTCCCTGATCGCTGTTTAGTGATCGGGGTGATCCGTCGGTCGCCGGCGAACGAGGCGCGCGTTCACGCGATTGCGATTCTGCGCCGCAGCGCCAGCGTGCTGATAAAAACGAAATTGAGGAGATTGGCCGCGAGCCCCGCGGCAAAGGCTGGCGTGTAAAAGCCGAAATGGTCGTAGAGAATTCCGGCGAGCCAACCGCCCATCGCCATGCCCCAGCCGCTGGACAGCAACAATGTCGGCATCCGCCAATAGGCGTCCTCGACCGGAAACAACTCGCGCGATGTCAGAATATTTGCTGGCACAAGACCGCTGAAGCCTGCGCCGAATAGCGCCGCGACCGTGAACAATCCGACCTCGTCTTGAGTCAGCAGAAAGGCCGCCATCCCGACCGCCTGGCAGGCCGATCCGGCGAGCATGGTGTAGAGACCACCGATCCGATCAGAGATTACGCCCCAGAGCTGACGGCTGAAGAAAGCAGCGCCAAGCAGAACCGACAGCATGGCAGCGCCGTGCGCGGCGCTGATGCCCAGATCGCTGCAGAACGCCACCAAGTGGGTTTGCGGCATCGCCATCGGAATGCAGCAGGTAAAAATCGCTGCCATCTGCAGCGCGAAGACCAGATTGGGCGGCCAGCCCAGCACCGCTTTCGACGCGCCCGCTTCATGCTTTTTGGGATGCCGCGCCTCTTGCGGCGGCGGCGCCAGAACCAGCGCAGCCGCCGGCACGATCAGGAGCAGTTCGAATGCCGCGTAGTAGAGCATTGCATGGCGCCAGCCGGCAAAGGCGATCAACCGCGCAAAGACGGGCGGCCACAGCGCGCCGGCCAAATAGGCGCCGCTGGAAATTAAAGCGAGAGCCGAACCGCGCCTACGGTCGAACCAGCGGCTGACATAGACATAAAACGGCGCATTGATGCCGCCGATGCCGATCAGTCCCATGAACAAGCCGTGCCCGATATAGAGCGGCAGCGAGGGGCCAAAGCTCGATAGCGCCAGGCCGAGCGCGACCATTAAGGCGCCAAAGATCACGGTAAAGCGTATGCCGATGCGTTCGGCGATTCGTCCCATGAGGATGCCGCCGACTCCCGATCCGATCCACATCAGGGCGCTGGCAAAGGCCGGAATTGAGCGTTCGCCTCTCACCTCTGCGGCGATGTCCTTGAGCGCGACAAGCGTGATCCACGGCGCGCCGAAGGCCACTGCCATGATCAACAAGGCGACCGCCGCGACGACCCATGATCTTCGCGTCTCAACTGATGAAAATGTCGATTGCAGCATGAATTTCGCGTTGCGCGCCGTTTGGCGTTTCTTCCCCCGACGAGAACCTATCGCAGGGCGCGCTTGGTCGCGACGTCAAATGAGAAAAGTTTTGGCTTAGCTGGCAGTCTATTGAGCATAGCTCATTTGCGTCGCGGCGGCGAAATTCAAAGCCGGCGGATTGCAATGCTGATCCGCGCCCCACGCAGCCGGCTCACGCAAGAGTGAAGGAATTCCAGCTCTTAGATTCGATCACACCGATTCAAAGAGCAAGGCGTTTTACGCCTTGTTGCTCGGAAGGAAAAGATTATGCATCGCAATTTATCGAAGTTTGCTACGGTCGCGTTCGTTGCGGCGATCGGAATCGGCGTGCCGGCGCTCGCAAAGTCGACACACAGCGGCAAGGGAAAGGCCGTCGCCAGCTTGAGCACGCGCGACGTTAAAGCACAGCGTCAGCGCGCACTCGATGCCTACGGATCGGTTCGGCGCTCACCGACCTTTGGCGCGCCAAATCCCGAATCACCCGGCGTTCACCGGCGGCGGCAGCACAGGCTACAACGCCAACCTCTACGTCTATTGAAACGGCGAAATTATCTGTGTGAGCAAGGCGGGGGCGAGTGGCCTCGGTGCCGTTGCAAGTCCTGGCTCTCCGCCGCAATGCGCGTAAAAGAAAAATTAGGCCGTCCTTTCGGACGGCCTAATTTTTTAGTCGCGGTATTAGCGCGTCGCGATGTTCACAGAGCTTACGACCGATCCGGATTCGGAATCGGCACGGTGCCGCCGTATCGGTCATAGCCTGGAATCTGCGGAGGCTCGGAGCCAGCGGCGAGCGCTGTGGTCGCGACCGAAGCGGCAACGAACGTCGACAGAAGTAGCGCGGAAGCAAGTTTCTTGTTCTTAAACATGGTCGATCTCCTTTTCGCGATCAGTACTATCGTTATTTTGCGAACATCATCGCGGCATCGGATTAGCAATGCCGCGCGGCTCACGTTCTGAAAGATTGCCGAGTGCAGGATTATTCCGCGCAGCGTCGATTGACGAATTGAAATATGTTCGCGAACACATGAGAATTCGCGCGCGATCATCAATTTGTTTCTATCGCACTTCGCATCCGCATTTGCTGTTGGCAGTCAAGATCGAAGAAGCCAAAGAAAAACGCTTCGCCACGCGCGTCCATGGACGGGCACGTCGCGGCAAAGCCGTTCGACCTTGCGTCTTTCTGCGGGGACTAACCAGATGGTGACGCCTTAGATAAGCTCACCCCAGGAACATAGACAAATTCACCCTATGACGGTCGGACGCCCACGTATCGCCGCCCCCTTCCGTTCAAAGATCATGCCCGAGCAAGGAGTTAGGGAAATCCCAAAAGCACCGCGACTGCGCCAGAGCTGCGCCAGGACGGCGCTTTGACGCACGAATTTGTCGATGAATCTGGGAATAAATCGAGGTTTTGACCAATCCCCCGCCTGACAGCCGCACGGCCGAGCTCGGTTGGGGGACTAGCGGCTAATAGGAGATTCGCAAATGAGTGAAATCGACCAACGAGACGGCATCAACCGGCGCAAGGTCCTGGAATGCATGACCTGGTGTGGCACGGGCGCGCTTTGGACCATCGCCGGCGGCGTGCCGCACTCGCTCGGGATCATGGGCGAGGCGCAGGCCGCGGATGCGAAGGGTCTTACCTTCCTGCAAATCAGCGACAGCCATGTCGGCTTCGACAAGCCGGCCAATCCGAACGCGCTCGGCACGCTGGAAGAGGCCATCACCAAGGTGAACGCCTTGCCGCAGAAGCCGGCGTTCATGATCCACACCGGCGACATCAGCCATCTGTCGAAGGAAAAAGAATTCGACGACGCCGACCACATCATTTCACAGTCGCGGCTTGACGTGCACTATGTGCCGGGCGAGCACGACCTGATCGACGCCGATCAGGGCAAGATTTATCGCGAGCGCTACGCCAAGACCGCTAAGGGCGCCGGCTGGTACAGCTTCGACGCCAACGGCGTGCACTTCATCGGCCTCGTCAATGTCGTTGATCTGAAAGCCGGCGGTTTGGGCAATCTCGGCAACGAGCAGCTCGAATGGCTGGAGAAGGACGTCAAGAGCCGCTCGGCTTCAACGCCGATCGTTCTGTTCGCGCATATCCCGCTCTGGACCGTCTATCAGGACTGGGGTTGGGGCACGCAGGATGGCGCTCAAGCGCTGGGCTACCTCAAGAAGTTCGGTTCGGTGACCGTGCTCAACGGCCACATCCACCAAGTGATGCAGAAGGTGGAAGGCAACTGCACGTTCCACACCGCGCGCTCGACTGCTTTCCCGCAGCCCGCGCCCGGCACCGCGCCGTCGCCTGGCCCGATGAAAGTGGCGGAGGATCAGCTGCGCAAAATGCTCGGCATCGCCAATGTCACCTTCAAGCAAAACGAGCAGCGCCTCGCGATCATTGATGCGCCGTTGCAAGGCTAAGAAAGAAGAAGACTAAGGAGAATAAAAATGTTGCGTCCCCTCATCACTTCTACCGTGCTCGGCGCGGTCGTCGGCTCGGTGCTGGCAGGAGGCGTCCTGTTTGCCCGCGCCGAAGGCACGCCGAACACGGTGACGATTGACAACTTTTTCTTCACGCCAGGCACAGTGACCGTGAAGGCGGGCACTGCCGTAACCTGGACCAACAAGGACGATATTCCGCACGGCATCGGCTCGGCCAACAACGCTTTCCCGAAATCGAAGGCGCTCGACACCGATGACAGCTATTCGTTCACTTTCACCACGCCTGGAACCTACCAGTACTTCTGTTATCTGCATCCCAAGATGGTAGGCACAATCGTGGTGGAGCAGTAACGCGACGCAATAGTGCTATAATCGGCTAACACACACGAGCCACGCGGGCCGATGGCAGATGGTGGACAGCCGAGCGCGATACGATGGCGGATGATGCGGTTGCCGAACAGGAGCGGATGCGGACCTTTCAGGCCGCCGCATTACCCCATCTCGACGACGTCTATACGTTGGCGCGTTATTTGATGCGCAACACGCAGGACGCCGAAGACGCAGTGCAGGAATGTTATCTTCGTGCCTTGCGTCATTTCGACAGCTACCGAGGTCCGGCGATGAAGCCGTGGCTGTTGGCGATATTGAGAAACGTCTGCAACGCCGAGTTCGCGCGCCGCAGCAAGGAAGAAGTGCCGACCGATTATAGTCAGGACGAGACGCTGGCGGAGGAAATGCCGATGTGGCAGGAGCCGCAAGCCTCGCCAGAGAAGATGATGGTGCGGCAACAGGACACTGCCACAATACGACGGCTGGTAGCGGAGTTGCCGGAGCCGTTTCGTGAAGCGATCGTGCTACGTGAGATGAACAACTTGTCGTACCAGGAAATTGCCCAAGTCGCCGGCGTACCCGTCGGAACAGTCATGTCGCGGCTGGCGCGCGCGCGCGCCATGCTGCGGGCGGCGTGGAAAGCCGCCGAAACCATCACGACGCGGCCGGGACCGGCCGTCGCCGCTGGAAAAACGTCATGAGATGCGATGAATCGGAAGTTAT
>JBKPIZ010000233.1:0-5614 GCA_046730495.1 Pseudomonadota bacterium | reverse complement strand
TCGGTGATGCAGGTGCTGCACGAGGGCCTGGCCGATTCCAAATACCGGCCATGCCCGCTCTTGGTGAAATACGTCGAAGCCGGCTGGCTCGGCCGTAAGACCCAGCGTGGCTTCTACGATTATCGCGGCGACAAGCCGGTTCCGACCAGATAATCAGGAAGATATCAGTAATCAGAAACGGCGAGGTGCCGTCTGATTACTGACCAACTGATTACTGATTCCTGTTCAAGCTGCCGCCGCCATTTGCGGCGCGGTCTCGCGCCAGCACGGCAGCGCCGAGACGCGCTCGAACCAGCCGCGGATGTGCGAATAGGGCGCAAGCGGCAATTCGGCTTCCTTGGCGTAGAACACCGGCGAAGCGACGGCGAAGTCCGCGATCGTAAGCGCATCGCCGACCAGATATTTTTGCTTGCTTAAGTGCGCATCGAGCATCTTTGCTTCTTTTTCGTAAGCCGCGACGCCCTTGGCGATCATGGCCTGATCGGGCGCCCCGAGATTGAGAAATTTCTTGACCAGCCGTTCGAACAGTACCGGAGACCAGACGTCCCGATTCCAGTGCGCCAGATTCCAGCTCTGCCAGCGCGTGATGTCGGCGCGCGCGCGCGCATCGTTCGGCCATGCCGCACCCGGCTTTTTGCCGGCGACATATTGCATGATCGCCATCGTCTCCCACAGCTTGAAGTCGCCATCGACCAGAGCCGGCGTGCGGGCGGTCGGGTTGATGGCGAGAAAAGCAGGGGTCTGCGCACCGCCTTTGGTGAGATCGACGAACTCGAATTCGAGCGACACGCCGAGATAACTGGCGAGCGCGCGAACCTGCCAGGTGTTTGGCGAGGGCGGAAAGCCGTAGAATTTCATGACCAACTCCTTTTTGGATGACAGATGACTACTCATGAGGCGGATTTTGGCTCCTCATATGACGCTTTTGCATCGACCACCGCGCCGTCATAGCGATCGTGATGGCGAACCCAGGCCATCGACCAGGCCAGCGCGTCTTCGTCGCGGCCTTTCGGTGCGAGATCGAGGAAATGATAGGTGCCGATCAGGATGTCGAGGCCGCGGCCATAGGTGGAATAGGTGTGAAAGATTTCGCCAGCGGCGTTCTTGTAGAACACGCTGGCGCCCGGCCGCTCCTCGCTCGGGAAGCTTTCGATGAATTCGTAGTTGTAGAAGACCTTGCCGCCGGCCTTCTCCTGCGCTGTGAACGACACCTGATAATCGGAATTGAAATCGCTACCGAACGACGACGCCCACTTGAAGCGCCAGCCCATGCGGCGCTTGAAAGCGACAATCTCCGACAGTGGCGCCCGCGACACGACGACGAATGAGACATCGCGTTGCGCCAGATGGACAACCGCGCCGTCGAAATGGTCGGCCAGATACGAGCAACTCGGGCAGCCGGCTTCCCAGCCCGGACCGAGCATAAAGTGATAGATGATCAGCTGGCTTTTGCCGCCGAACAGATCGGCGAGGGACTGTTTGCCGGCCGGCGTTTCGAAGACGTAATTTTTGTCGACTTTCTCCCACGGCAATTCGCGGCGTTTACGGGCGAGCGTGTCGCGCGCTCGGGTGAACGCCTTTTCCTCAGCGAGATGAGTTTTGCGCGCGGCAATCCATTCGTCGTGGGAAACGATCTTGTGCGGTTCCATCTGCGCTCCTCTCGATTTGTAGCGGATGACTTTCAGTGGAGCTCATTCGGCCGGCGTCATCCAGCCGATCCCGGCGCCACCGGGTTCTTGCAAGATCACGATGCGGCCGACATTCGGCACGTCAAAGGCGGACTTCATGATCTTGGCGCCGGCGGCGACGGCTTTCTTGACACGAGCGTCGACATCGTCGACGGCGATGTAAGGCATCCAGCCCTCGGGCACGCCGGCGTAATCCGGCCCGCTGATGTCGAAAATGCCGCCGACCGGTTCGTCACCCATTTTCGCGAGCCAATATGTGCCGCCGCCCGGCATCGGCATGGCGTCGAAGTCCCAGCCCAGAGTGTCGGCATAGAATTTCTTCGCTTTCGCGACGTCGCGGGCCATCAGCTCGTTCCAGTAAAATTTTCCGTGCGAATCGGTCATCGTGAACTCCCTGCTGTTCTCCCGGTCGATGTGACCTGGACGGATGGATCGGTCGCGCAACCTAATCCGGGCTCATGACAACGCCGCAAATATGGCCGCAACCAATCCAGACGTCCGCCGCTATGCGACGAATTTTTCGAGCTTATCGAGCGCGCGGGTCCACCCGCCCTGATGACGGTCGCGCGCCTCCTCGTCGAAAAATTGCTCATGCGTGAGGGTGAGCAGCGAGCCATCGCCGTCGGGTTTGATGTCGACGGTGACCAGCGATTCGCGCTCCGGCGTGGATTTCCAGGCCCAGGTGAAGACGAGCTTCTGGTTCGGTACGAATTCGCGATAGACGCCGCTGACGTCGTGTTGTTCGCCGTCCGGAGTTTGCATCAGCCAGCGATAACGCCCGCCGACGCGCGCGTCGCACTCGACCTTGAGCACTTTGACTTCGCCCGGGCCCATCCAGCCTTTCACTTTTTCCGGATCGGTCCACGCCGCGAAGACCTTGGCCAGCGGCGCATTGAGCCGTCGCTTGAGCGTGAGACTCGGCTTGGTGGCGGTTTGGATTGCCATGACTCTTCCTCCAAAAACGCGGCAAGACTGGAAAGCCGCTCGGACCAGAATTTTTCGTATCGATTAAGCCATTCGAAAGCGTCACGCATCGGCTCGGCGTCGAGTCGGCAGGCGACAGTGCGGCCGGCCTTGGTGCGCTTGACGAGACCGGCATCCGACAGCACATCGAGATGCTTCATCACCGCCGGCAGTGACATCGCAAACGGTGCGGCAAGTTCGCTCACGGACAGTCCGGGCTGTTGCGCAAGCCGCATCACCAGCGCGCGGCGCGTTCCATCCGACAGCGCGGCAAAGGTGCGATCGAGCGGGGCGGCCGAAAACTTTACCATATGGTTAAGTATAGAGCGGCGCGCGGTGGTGTCAAACATTTTTTGTTGGCAAGAAAGCGATGGAACAAATTGACGAGCGTGGAACCGCGCTCGGCCGTTTTACCGCCGCGCCAGCGCCGCGCTCACCAGTTTGACGCCGTCGTCGCTCGCCCACTCGGCTGGGCCAGCCATCGTGCCGATCTCGCAGCCGAACGGATCGACGATCACCGTGGTCGGCATACCGAAGGCTTTGCCGGCGGTTTTGAGCTCCTCGAACACCCGCGCGCTCGAGTCGGAATAATAGGTAAGGTGCCCAATCGCGACGTCTTTGAGGAAAGTGAGCGGCTTTTGCGGGTCGCGGGTGTCGATGTTGACCGCGACCACTTCGAAATTGGCTCCGCCGACGAGCGCCTGCAGGGCATCGAGCGCCGGCATTTCGCGGCGGCACGGCACGCACCAGGTCGCCCAAAGATTGAGAAGGACGGTGCGGCCGCGCCAATCGGCGAGCCTTAGATCGCGGCCCTTGGCGTCCTTGAATGCAAGATCGGGCACGCGGAACGGGGTCTGCGCCAGTGCCAGCGCGGCAACCTCGCCACGTACCAGCGGTGCTATCCGCTTGGCGGCATTAACCGCGCCGCCACAGGCGGTCTCGGCCGGATTGCTTGGCCGATGGGCAATCCCGTATATCCCAGCCAAGACAATCAGAATGACGAGCGCCGCGGCGGCCGAAACCAGGCGCCAGCGGCCGATTTTCTGCAGTAATGGCACGGACGGCTCGGTTGCTGCCGTGGTATTAGGCTTTGGCGCGGGCTTCATGAGAATTTCGTTATGAGCAACACAATGTGGGGCGGACGTTTTGGTTCGGGCCCAGATCCGATCATGGAGGACATCAACGCTTCCATCGATTTCGACCACCAGCTTTATCGGCAAGACATCGCCGCCAGCAAGGCACACGCGGCGATGCTTGCCAAAAAGGGCATCATCGCGGCGCAGGATGCAAAGCGGATCGCTCACGGTCTAGACACGATCCTGTCAGAAATCGAGGCGGGCAAGTTCGTCTTCAAACGCGCGCTCGAGGACATTCACATGAATGTCGAGGGCAGGCTGGCCGAACTGATTGGGCCGGTGGCGGGGCGGCTGCACACCGCGCGCTCGCGCAATGATCAGGTCGCGACCGATTTTCGGCTGTGGCTGCGCGACGCGATCGATGAGATCGACGGCGCGCTCGCCGCCTATCAGCGCGCGCTCGCGCGCAAGGCGCTCGAGCACGCCGCGACGGTGATGCCGGGCTTGACGCATTTGCAGCCGGCGCAGCCGGTGACGTTCGGGCATCACCTCCTCGCCTATGTGGAAATGGCGGCGCGCGACCGCGGCCGCTTTGCCGATGCGCGGGCACGGCTCAACGAGTGTCCTCTCGGCTCCGGCGCGCTCGCCGGCACATCGTTTCCGATCGATCGCGCCATGACCGCGAAGGCGCTTGGTTTCGCGCGGCCGACCGCAAACTCGCTCGATGCCGTTGCCGACCGCGATTTCGTGCTGGAGACGCTGTCGGCTTGCGCGATCACGGCGGTGCATCTGTCGCGGCTGGCCGAAGAAATCGTGATCTGGTCGTCGCCGCTGACGGGTCTCGTTCGGCTGTCCGACAAGTTCACCACCGGCTCGTCGATGATGCCGCAGAAGCGCAATCCGGACGCGGCCGAATTGGTGCGCGGCAAGACCGGCCGCATTGTCGGCGCCCTGGTCGGACTCTTGATGGTGATCAAGGCGCTGCCGCTCGCCTATCAAAAGGATCTGCAGGAGGACAAAGAAGGGGCGATTGACTCAATCGGTGCGCTCGCGCTGTCGCTCACCGCGATGACCGGCATGGTGCGTGACATGCAGCCGGACAGGGCACAAATGGCCGCCGCGGCGGCGAAAGGTTACTCGACCGCGACGGATCTTGCCGATTGGCTGGTGCGCGCCCTCAAGCTGCCGTTCCGCGAGGCGCATCACATCACCGGCCGCATCGTGGCCGAGGCAGCCGAAAAGGGCGTCGCCCTCGACAAGCTGCCGCTGAAAGCGATGCAGGCGATCGAGCCGCGGATCACCAAGTCTGTATTTGATGCCCTTTCCGTCGCCAATTCAGTCAAGAGCCGCGCAGTCTATGGCGGCACAGCGCCGAAAAATGTGCGCAAAGAAGCCGAGCGCTGGCTCAAGCGGCTCGGCAAGAAATCGTAATACGGCAGCAAGGTTTGATCCGACACAATATCGCCGCGCCGGTGCGATGTGATAGCCTCGGCTGGAAAAGGTCTGGGGGGTTCATTTGAACTATCGCGCAACAGGAATGAGCGGAAATGCGCCGGCTTTTGCGATCGGCGCGCTGGTCGCCTGCGCATTGGCGCTCTCAGCCTGCGGCCGAGCCGGACCGCTTGAGCCGCCCCCAGGGCCGGCCGGTGTTCCGGCATCGAGGACACAACTGACCCAGCCCGACGGCTCGCCGGCGCCAGGCTCGACCCAGGATACCGCCGCGAAAAGCGGCTTCGACGCCCAAGGCAATCCGATCGCCACGCCCAGTCAAAAACGCAGCTTCATCCTCGATCCGCTGCTGCGGTAGCCTCGTCATTGCGAGGAGCCAGCGACGAAGCAATCCAGGGGTGCGATACTGGATTGCTTCGCTTCCGCCTACGCGCACTG
>JBKPIZ010000232.1:0-2426 GCA_046730495.1 Pseudomonadota bacterium | reverse complement strand
GAGCCTTCCGCCCTCGGGAGCACGAACGCAATGAGGCGGCGACGCCGCACCAAGGTCGTTGCCACGCTCGGACCGGCTTCTTCAGATCGCGTCACGATTGAGCGGCTGTTTGCGGCCGGCGCCGACGTCTTCCGCATCAATATGAGCCACACCAATCCCGAGCGCATGCGCGAGTTGGTGACGACGATCCGGGCCGTCGAAAGCGAGCATAGCCGGCCGATCGGGGTCCTGGTCGATCTGCAAGGTCCGAAATTGCGCCTCGGCACTTTCAAGGACGGAGCGGCCGAAATCGATACCGGTCAGGATTTCACGCTCGATGACGACGCGGCGCCAGGCGACGCCAACCGCGTGCAGCTGCCGCATCCGGAAATATTCGCCGCGATCAAGCCGGACGATACGCTCCTCGTCGACGACGGTAAGCTTCGCCTCAAAGCAACCGAGGTGACACCGCAGCGGATCGTGGCGCGTGTTGAAGTCGGCGGCAAAGTGTCAAACCGCAAGGGCGTTAGCCTGCCGGATACGGTGCTGCCGCTCGCAGCGCTGGCATCAAAAGACATTGCTGACCTCGAAGCCGCTCTCGACGCCGGCGTCGATTGGATCGCGCTGTCGTTCATTCAGCGCCCGGAGGACGTCGCCGAGGCGAAAAAGCTCACCCGTGGTCGCGCCGCGGTGATGGCCAAGGTCGAGAAGCCGCAAGCGGTGGCCAAGCTCGGCGATATTCTCGAAATAGCTGACGCGCTCATGGTCGCACGGGGCGACTTGGGTGTGGAAATGCCACTGGAACGGGTTCCCGGCGTGCAGAAAGAGATGACGCGCGCGTGCCGCCGCGCCGGCAAGCCGATCGTGGTCGCCACCCAGATGCTGGAATCGATGATTTCCAGCCCGGTGCCGACGCGCGCCGAGGTCTCCGACGTCGCCACCGCCATCTTTGACGGCGCCGACGCCGTCATGCTGTCCGCGGAATCGGCCTCGGGCCAATATCCGGTCGAAGCGGTCGCGACCATGAACCGCATCGCCGAGGAGGTCGAAGACGACAGCACCTATTTGCCGTCGCTGCACGTCTTGCACACCGAGCCGGAACGAACTGGCGCCGATGCGATCGCCGCTGCGACGCGCCAAGTCGCCGAGACGCTCGATCTCGCCGCGATCGTTTGCTGGACTTGCTCCGGCTCGACCGGTCTGCGCGTGTCACGTGAACGGCCGAAATGCCCGATTGTCGCGATTTCGCCGATCGACGCCGCTGGGCGGAAATTATCGGTGGTCTGGGGCATCCATTGCGTCATCGACGAGGATGCGCGCGACCAGAACGATATGGTCGAGCGCGCCTGCCGTATCGCGTTTAAGGAACGGTTCGCCGAGCCCGGCCAGCGCGTCATTGTCGTTGCCGGCCTGCCGCTCGGCACGCCGGGCGCCACCAATTTCATGCGCATCGCCTATGTCGCGGATGATGGGGCCTAAAGCGAGGCTAGGCATAATCCGAAAATTTAGCGCTTCCGGTCTCAAGATCTCTCAGACGATTTCAATTTGACTCAGTCCGCGCCGGACACGGGAAATAACATCCCAATGCTTTTTGAAATGCCGACCGCAGTAAGTAAGTGAGGGTTAGTGGCCCTACGGGTAGTAACGTAGTCTCCGACTTGCCTTTCGCTCCAACCGAACTCCGCAGTGTTGATCGAGCCGCGGAAAAGCTCGCACATCAACCAAACGGGGTAGTTGTTCAGCACGTCGCTCTCGCAATACCGGGCGACCTCATCGATCTGATTCCCGAGGATCATCTCCTCGACACGACTGCCATCTATGCCGTCATGTTTTCCAAGCGGCTACCAGAAATGGCGCGCTCGCCGAAACATGGCCAAAGCGGCATGTGCCGCGGAATCAAAATCCAACTATTTTTTGTTGTGTATCCAAGCGCCTTGCGCTTCCTGGACACCGATAGCGTCGCAATGTGGTTGCGTCCACCTTTAGCTGTCCCCCTACGGCAGTCGTTTTTGGACCCCTGCCGCCGTCATAAAATGAGTTCGAATGCCCTCTACAGGATTTTTTTGCGCGCGCCTGCCGGTAGGCAGGCTTTGACCTCATTTGATTCTGAACCTAGAGTGAAGTCTGATAATAGGTACATGCATAAGCAACGTCGGGGCTAGAATTATTCGACTATTGACTCTGTGGAGAACGACATGACGGAGCGTGATCAGGCGCGGGCAGCGCAAACCAAGGTCGGTAGGGGGGATTGGATTCCCCGGCCGACCAAAACGGAGGTTCTCGCCGATGTTCCAGGGGCCCGTAACGTCAAGCCGGAATTGTTGCCGGAGGGCGTACAGCATCTTTCCAATGTGTCGGCCGGGGTAGTTGCCACTGTGAGGGTCATTGTTGGGGGTCTCGCAACTGACCCGAAAGTTGGGCGGTAGAGTCGTTTCCCAACGAGGAAA
>JBKPIZ010000231.1:0-7714 GCA_046730495.1 Pseudomonadota bacterium | reverse complement strand
CGACCAGACTTGCTTGCCGGTCTTGGCATCCAGCGCCACCAAAGTGTCGTCGGCCTGATGCAAGAAGATCTTGCCATCGCCATAAGCAACGCCGCGATTGACCGTGTCGCAGCACATCACCGGGATCACGCTCGGATCCTGCTTCGGCTCGTACTTCCACAGGATCTTGCCGTCATTGTTGAGATCGAGCGCGTAGACGATATTGGGGAACGGCGTGTGCACATACATCACATCGCCGATGACCAGCGGCGCGCCTTCGTGACCACGCAGCACACCGGTGGAGAACGTCCACGCCACCTGCAGCTTGCCGACATTCCCGGAATTAATCTGATTGAGTGTCGAATAGCGCGTATTGGCGTAATCCCCCGCCGGCATGGCCCAATCATTCGCACTCTGTGCATACAGGGGACCGGCAGCCAGCAGTGCGGCTGCGCTAATCACCGTGCCCATCGTGAGCGAGATACAACGCATCGTGCATCCTCCCTGCGACGTTGTCATCGGGTAGTGCACCGACGTGAACAAGCCCAAAGCAAGCCCGCTTCGCGGCGCAACCCCGTTGCCTGGGGAAAATCTCCGGCAGCGTGTCACGGCATCACCCCGTCGCGATTTTGTTTCGCTCGTCGACGGCATAAGCCTACGAAGAAACCCGAGCCCTCCCTGAACGCGGCTCGTGCCCTTGAAGCCGGAAACTTCGGGAATAGTATGCCCCCGCTATTTGGCGTCAATAGCTATTTAGCTATTTGCGACAGGATGGCACCCTAAAGCGATTTCTCGCGACCGCGAAAGTAACCAATGCGAGTCCATTATGAGGCGGTCCCTCTGAGGTCGGCTGCGCTGATCACTTTGCTCTTTGGGGTCCTGCTTAGCAGGACTGCAACGCTGACCTCGCAGGAAATCCTCAAGCCGCTTTCTCTCGACCAAGTTGGACCCGGTATCTACGTGCATGCGGGCGAGATTGCATTGATGAACGAAGCGAACGAAGGCGCGATTGCCAATATCGGGTTTGTCATTGGCGAAGAGGGTGTCGCTGTGATCGATACCGGCGGCAGTCTGCGCGAGGGACGTCGGCTCGTCCAAGCAATAAGTCAAGTCACCAACAAGCCTGTCTTGTATGTCATCAACACGCATGCTCATCCCGATCATCTATTCGGGAATGCGGCCTTTCCACCACCGGCAGTGTTTGTTGGTAGCCACAATCTGCCACGAGCCCTGATGGAACGCGGGCCGTACTACCTAAACTCATTTCGACCTGCGATGGGTGCGCTCCTGGACGAAGTTAAGATCGTGCCGCCGAGCATGATTGTGGTTTCTCAATTGCAGCTGGATCTGGGGCACCGCGTTCTGAGCCTGAGAGCCTGGCGCGCCTCGCACAGTGACAGTGATCTCACAGTTTTTGACGAATCGACCGGCATTCTGTTCGCCGGCGATTTGGTATTTTTGCGACACATTCCAGTTCTTGATGGCAGCATTCGCGGCTGGCTCACGACGATAGACGAGCTTACAAAGCTTCCTGCCAAAAGCGTGGTTCCGGGCCATGGGCCGCCGTCCGCCCCATGGCCAGCCGCGCTAGAGCCGGAGAGGCAATACCTTGAGCGGCTGCAAAGTGATTGTCGCGACTTGATCAAGCGCGGTGTGCCGATTGCCGCCGCGTCTCAGCTCGCCGCCGCTTCGGAAAAGTCACACTGGGAGCTGTTTGCGGAGTATAATGCGCGAAACGCCACGGCTGCATTTTCTGAACTGGAGTGGGAATAGTGACGCATGCCGGCAATGAAACGCGGAGAAGATTGATGATTGGCATTTGCGCGCGAGCTGCGACCGCAGCCGCGTTAGCGATCGCGATTTCCTGGAGCGCGACGCAGTTCGCGCGATCGGCGGACGTCAACGATTCGTGGCATGAAATCGCAAATAATGTGTTCAATGGTCGCCCGCTTGCCGATGGTTCCCAGCTGATAACGCTCGAGATGCCGGAACGCGCGGAGGATGCCGCGGTCGTTCCGGTCACGATGCGGGCAAACCTGCCGCTGGGCGACACCCGCACGCTCAGGTCGCTAACGTTGGTTATCGACGAAAATCCTTCACCGGTGGCGGCAACCTTCAATGTTGGTCCCGGCGTGACAATGATCTCGACACGGGTGCGCGTGAATTCCTACACGAAAGTCCACGCCGTTGCGGAACTAAGCGATGACCAGCTGTACGTTGCCGAGATTTACGTGAAGGCGTCTGGAGGCTGTTCAGCACCCATGGCGAACAACGTGGAAGAAGCCGCGGCTAAGCTCGGTCAAATACGATTTCGCCAATTTACCAAAAACTCTGCAGCGCCAGCCACCGGCCCGCGCGAGGCGCAAATTATGATTCATCATCCAAACAATTCTGGTCTGCAACGCGACCAGGTCTCGCTGCTCTACATTCCTCTTTTTATCGTTCGTCAGTTGCGCCTCTGGCAGGGCGATCAACTTATTCTAGAGATGGATGGCGGCATATCCATCTCGGAGAATCCGAACATTCGGTTTTCTTACCTACCGAATGGCGGAACCATGTTCCGCGCGGAAGCCATCGATACCGAAGGTCACGTTTTTAGGGGTGAGTGGCCGGTCGAGCCGACGATGTAGTGGCTCATCAGAAGCAGCGTACCTCTGCTTCCGCCTGAGCGCGGCGGAGTTCCTCAAGCGCGGTTCGAGAAATTTCGGTTGTACGAAACTCGGCACCGAGATTCCCTGGCACTTGGGACATGCTCAGCACCGTCTGCGCGGTGACGTAGCGATCATATGGCAAAAGCGAGGCAATCACATCGATCGAGCAGGAACACTTCTGGAGCGAAACCTGCGTCTCGCCGTTGGCTTTCATGCAGCCAAAGACGTAGTCCACGCGCGCGGAAGTTGGATAGTCGTTGAGATCCGCAGCTCTGGCACTTAAGTTCGGAGCGCAGACAGTGAGAAGCGCGACACCGACCGGAATTGATTTTGTACGAAACATAAGCGATCTACCTTTCGTTATTTTTACTTGTCTGGTCGTCAGTCGATTATGCCATCAAAATATTGCTGGCAGATAATGGAATCGCCGTTCATAGATCAGTATTCCTATGGGCCTGATAATCTTCGATTGTGATGGCGTGCTCGTCGATTCGGAACCCATTGCCCATGGGCTGTTGGCTCAAATGATGACGGATCTCGGTCATCCTATGAGCACGGCAGAGTCGGTCCAAAAGTTCACCGGACGCAGTCTGGCGGACACTTTGCCACGCATCGAAGACGTTTTGGGGCGAAGTATTCCCGATCAAATAGGTCAACGCTACAGGCGTTTGTTGCTTGAACATTTACGTCGTGACTTGAAGCCGATCGCTGGCGTGAAGGAGGCGGTTGCGATGCTGCGTTATCCCCGCTGCGTCGCCTCGTCGTCGTCGCTCGAGCGAATTCATTTATCGCTCGAGGTGACCGGGCTGGCGTCGTTGTTCGGCTCGAATATCTTCAGTGCGACCCAAGTGCAACACGGCAAGCCTGCACCCGATCTCTACCTATTCGCGGCAGCGAGGATGGCGGCGGCGCCCGAGCATTGCGTGGTCATCGAGGACTCCGCTCTCGGTGTTACAGCCGGACGCGCAGCTGGGATGAAGGTTATTGGCTTCACTGGCGGGACGCATTTAAACCGCGATGCCGCGCGGCATCTCGCATCGGCAGGTGCATACCACATCGTTTCCTCAATGGCAGAACTGCCGGTTATTGTGGAGGGAGTGATGTCGTGCGTCGAACCCCAACGCCAGCCTCGATAGGGAATGGAGTTTCGGGTGCCGTCGGGCACTAAATTGGCCCGGAGCGGATCGAATGAAAAACCTTCAATGCAGCAACCTGTTCGGCGACATCGTGAACGCGGAACAGCGCGGCGCCGGCGGCGTATGCGGCCAGCGTAGCGGCGACCGCGCCAACAAGCTGCGCCTCAATTTGCTGCTCACTTAATGAGCCGAGAAAAGCCTTTCGTGATGTTCCGACTAAAATCGGACAGCCAAATTCGATCAACTCTCCAAGACGTCTGATTATCTCGACGTTCTGGCGTGCGGTTTTGCCAAATGCCACGCCTGGATCAAGAATGATGCGCGACCGCGGAATTCCAGCCGCCTCGGCAAGCGCTAGTGAGCGCGTAAAAAAGCTCCTGATATCGGCGATGATGTCAATGCCGCCATCCTTTTCAGCTCGATTGTGCATAATGACGACCGCGGCGTCGCTCGCGGCGACAGTCGCAGCCATTGCCGGATCATTCTGCAAGCCCCAGACATCGTTTATTAGGATGGCCCCGAGTTCAACTGCACGCGCGGCGACTTTCGATTTATAGGTATCAATCGAGAGCGGCACTTCGACTTTATACGCGAGCTCCGCAAAGATAGATTCAATGCGGGCGAGCTCTTCATGTTCAGTGATCGCCAAGGCGCCCGGTCGCGTCGATTCGCCTCCGACATCGATAATGTCGCAACCCGCCGCCGCCATCTGCTGCGCATGTGACAGGGCGGCTTCCATGCCGAAATACCGCCCGCCGTCCGAAAACGAATCCGGCGTCAGGTTAAGAATACCCATGACAATCGGACGTGTTCCGATTGTCGCAAGAAAGGCATCACGCCGGGCGCGCTGTTCCGCGCGCATCAGTCTTTTCTTCCCTGTGAGAGCTTTCGCAGTGGTATGCTTTAATAGTCCAGTTCGGATGCTCGCCGATCCACTGCGCAAGATAGGGCTGTGCGTCCTGCACACACTCCCGTACTGAGCCATGCCAGACATATTCGAGACGCTGTTCCTCACATTGATCGGGATGCGCCAGGGCACAGACCGTGAATACGATGGCTACGAGGTCCATTGAGCCGCTCCGCCACTATCGGACAGTCACAGGCAATTACCATGCAAACAGAATTTGCAAAGGCTTAGTTCCGATTGCCAACAAGAATCTCGCCTTTGCCGAGGACCGCCATATCTCCGGCGAAGCGCACAAATGGCCGGCGCAAAAGCACGGCAGCGCCCTTGCTGTATGGTTCGATCATCGCCGCCAGCCATCGCATGGCGACAAGCTCGTGCTCGCCGCAGTCGACGAATGTCGGCGACAGGACACTGCGGTTATCGCCGAGCACGATCGTCCCGCGTTTAAGGAGAAACCCCGCCAGCGGCTCGGCCGCGTCGCGCACAATGACCGTGCCGGCAATCATCCGACTTCCAGCGTAAGGCCCAGCTTTGCCTTCGACGATGATCGTGCCGCGTCGCATGCGGTCGCCTACGCGCTCCCCGACCGCGCCGCGGACAATGACAATGCCGCCGCGCATTCCGGCCATTTCTCCTGCCAGCGCGCCGCCCAGTCGATCGCCGGCGGCGCCGCGGATTTCCAAAACGCCTGCTTTCATGCCCGACGCCGCCCAAGATCCGGCATTGCCGAGCACCGTCAGGCGGCCTCCCGCCATCAGGCGTCCGGCCTGGATCCCGACATCGCCATCGACCAGGAGCTTGCCGCTTTTCATCTCTTGCCCGACGTAATCTAGTCGATCGCAGCCATTCTGAATGCGGATTTGCTCGACATCACCCTCGCGCAGTCGAAACACATCGCCAACTTTGATGCGATGGCGGGTTGTTTGCAGCTCGATCTGTTCGATCTCGCGAGCCGTCTTGCCGGCAAGGACGTGCGGCACCAGCGGCGAAAGGTCGAGACGCTGATCGGGCCGCTCACGAAGTGTCAATGTTAGCGGCTTCATGGCAACAATTCCCGCAGATGGTAATGATGCGGGCCCAGCTTGCCGCCGTAGTTCCCGGCACTGATCCGCGTCGCACCACGTCTGGGACCAAGCTTTACGATCGCTGCGATTCCAGCACGCATGGCGGACGCGACCGCCTCCGAAGTAAGGCCGTCCACGACGATTTCCAACACGCATTTCGTATCGGGATCGAGCGCAGTTTTGACTGCGCCCCGCAGGGTCGGACAGAAAGCATCATTGGTGGAGGCGGGTACGCCTTTATACTTTGAGCCGACCTTCGAACCGGAGCGGACAACTCCTCCGGGAAAGGGAGCGACCACATCCGGCACTTTGCAGATAGCCGCCACGGCAGCTTCCGCCGCCGCCCGGGTCGTTTGTACCGAGGTACCGAGAATGAGAAGATTGCCGCCACCCACCGCCTGTTTGGTCAGGCCTGTGGTGGCCTCGCAAACAAATTCGCCATCCATGACGGGGATACGCCAGAAGTGTTTGCTGCCGAATCGTTTTGAGATCTGCCAGCCGTCACCAAAATAGCGCAGTGCATTACCGAGCCGAAGGGTTTCCGCGCCGTCGATCCCGGCATAGCACGCTGAACCCGGACTGGTGAGCAGGCATTGCGCTGCGCGCGTTTGTAACTGTTTCTGGAGTTCGCCTGTCGACACCGCGAATAATAGAACCCGAACTCCCGGGCGACCGTCCGGAGTTTGTTTGCCAGTCAATTCACGATCGATGCCAGCCTCGCAACCGCAGCCGATGACGGAGGTGGCAAAGCCGGTCATGCTCAGCGCCGCTTGCCGGGCCCATTGCGCAGTATCGGCCGTAATGATCACTGCGGTTGCCCGCATGCCAAAGGCTTCTGCGAACGTGTCATCGATACGCACGCCGCGGACGGTCAGGGGCATGGTACAAATTCAAACGGTTCTGGCCGGTTCAAAGCGTAATCCGGCACTTTGATAAATTGATCCGAAAGTCCATAACGCTCCTCATAATAGTCCTTCATTCGTCGATCGATGGCTTGATCACGCTCCGGGGCGACCGCAAGGGCGCGGCCCCAACGACAATGCGTGACATGCCCATCGCGCACGACAAGATCGCCATTCTTAAAGACGAGAGCGGCGGCGCGAAACATCTGCGCCCGGTCGGGAAAATCATCGTAGACTGCAACGTCGGCTACCGCGCCAGTGCCGAGATGGCCGCGGTCGGTCAAGCCGAGCAATTTTGCGGGCGCGGCGCGAGTCATTGTGGTGATCTCGTACAGCGAGTATTCGCGCGTGATGGATGGCAGCGTCGTCACAGCCATCGCCTCGGGCGGCAGCTCGGAAATCCATTTCATGCGTAGATCGCGGCTCATCAAGAGTGCAAGTAGATCTGGATAGCTGGTAAATGGCGCGCCATTCGGATGGTCGGTGGTAAAGAAGACTCGCCAAGGGTCATTGATCAGCAAAAATAATTCTAGGCCAACAGCCCATTGCACGGCGTTGTAGAAATCCCTGCGTCGATAATCGTAAGGAACGATACCGACGCCGTTTGCGTCGCCATCCATTATTAGCCATTTTTTAGGCCGCGCCCGAGTCCGCGCATTGAACTGACGCAAAACGTCGAGCGAGATTGTAACGGTCGGGCCGAACATGACCTGGCCAACATCGATCGTTACATTGGGCGTGTTGTTCACAGCTTGCGCAAGCTGCGCTGCGGCGGAAGAGAACCCTCGGTCGCCTTCTTTGCCGTAGCCGTAGAATTGTAAGTGCGCGAGGTGGAGCGGTATTTCCTCAGCGGCCGCGATTGTCGCCAGCGCAGTCTCGAAATTTCCCGCCAGTCCAAGATTGTTGCAATGAACATGCAATGGATGCGGCACGCCGAGACTGCTCACCGCGCGCTGCAGAGCTTTGACGATCCGCCGTGACGTCACCCCAAAAGCCGGTACGACATCGTCGAACGAAAAGGCGCGCACGTTCTCTTTGAAGGCTGCGGCCCCCCCCGCATTCACGACCTTGATGC
>JBKPIZ010000230.1:0-15868 GCA_046730495.1 Pseudomonadota bacterium | reverse complement strand
ACGCGGGCGTGGAAGGGCGGCCAGTCGCGCGAAGCATGGCTCGCTGCGGGCAAGCCGCCCAATCCTGGCCGGCTCAACGATTTGCGCCACATCGTCTACAAGTCGGCGGATGCGCCATGGCGGCGCGCGCGCAAGAATCTCGGGCTGATGATGCGCGAGGGGCTGCTTAAAGAGAATATCGACGGCGAGGCGCTCGACTGGGCGCACAAGCGTTTGCTAGGGCGGCCCGAAACGCGCAAAATCTTGATGATGATTTCAGAGGGCGCGCCGGTCGACGATTCAACGCTGTCAGTCAATCCTGGCAACTATCTCGAACGCCACCTGCGCTGGGTGATCGAAGATATCGAAACTCGCTCGCCGGTCGAATTGATCGCGATCGGCATCGGCCATGACGTCACGCGCTATTACCGGCGCGCCGTCACTATCGTGGACGCCGAGGAACTTGGCGGCGTCATGACTGAAAAACTCGCGGAATTGTTCGAGGAGCATCCGGCCAACGACAGAGTTCGGCCGCCGCGGCGGCGCTTGAGCGCGTAGCACCGGAAGGCAGAACGGCCAATTCAGCGGCGCGGGGCGAAGGCGGCTTTGCGCAGCGAACGGATGAGGATCGTTAAGCTGTGGCCTGACGTTTTTTCGTGACCTGACGCTTGATCTCAAGCGCGCGCGGCGACAGGTCGTTGTCCTTCGCAGCGAGCAGGAAAGCGTCGAGGCCGCCGCGGTGATCGACGGATTTCAGCGCATTTGCCGAAATCCGCAAACGGATCGAACGGCCGAGTGCGTCCGAGATCAGCGTGACATTGAGGAGGTTGGGCAAAAACCGGCGCTTGGTTTTGCGGTTGGAGTGGCTGACCCGGTGCCCGATCTGCCGTGTCTTTCCGGTCAACTCGCATCGCCATGCCATGGTCGAGAATCCTTGAAAATCAAAGCCCATCGGTCCCGCGCGCCGCGCGCTGCCTATTCCGACGTCTGGGGATGGCGCGGACCTATAGTGGCCGCGTTGGTGGGGGTCAAGCGCCGGGTGTTGCCGATAAGACGCAAGCTTGGGCAAAGGCCCGGCGCTGCGCACAAACCACAGAAACGGCGTATTCTCGCATGAGACAGTGACCCCATCCGACGTTCCTTGGATTTGAGGGCCACTTGCACCCCCTTGTGCCGCTGCAACTGCGCGTTCGCCCCATAGGCGCCGCCGCACTCGCCGCGGCGTTTTTAATCTTTGCGCCCGGCGGCTCCAAGATCCCTGGCGCCGAGGCCGGGGACGCCACGCGTCAAAACGGGGGGCTCACCCGGCTCGAAGCCGAATATGTCGTCAGCGTCGCCGGGATCCCGATCGGTCGCGGTAATTGGATCATCGAATTGTCCGACGACGCCTATTCGGCGGCAGCGAGCGGCACGACCACCGGCATCGTCCGGTTCTTCACCGGCGGCCGCGGCACCGGCACGGCGCGTGGCACCATCAACGGCGGCCAGCCGATGCCCACAAATTATGGGGCTACGCTGAGCTATGACCGCAAGATCGATGACGTACGCATGACGCTCGCGGCCGGCAATGTCACCGATTACCTCGTCGAACCGCCATTGCCACCCATGCCCGATCGCATCCCGGTCACCGACGCCGACCGCCGCGGCGTGCTCGATCCGATGACCTCGATGCTCAATCGCGTTGCCGGCAGCGGCGATCCGGTATCGCCAGAAGCTTGCAACCGCAAAGTGGCGGTGTTCGACGGCCGGGTTCGTTACGATCTGCACAGCGAATTCAAGCGCATGGAAACCGTCAAGGCTGACCGCGGCTATGAGGGACCTGCAGTTGTCTGCGCGGTCTATTTCACGCCGATCGCCGGCTATGTGCCGGACCGCCCGGCGATCAAATATCTGGTGACCTTGCGCGAGGCCGAGGTCTGGCTGGCGCCGATCGTCGGTACGCGCGTGGTTGTTCCATTCCGCTTCTCGATGCCGACGCCGCTCGGTATCGGATTGTTGCGCGCGACAGAATTTGTCTCGATTGCTCAGCCGACACTGCAGCCGCATCCGATCGCCAAAACGCAGTGACGCTTTGGTCCGCTTGCGGGCGCAGCATTCCATCCCCATTGTCCACAGTGCTTAGCCCCTTGACTCTCGTCGGAATCCTGGTTGCGCGCTGAATAGCCCTTCGCCCAGCCGAGACAAGCCGCCACGGTGTCGAATTCCACCCGATCTGGTATGCAACATCGTCGACGGGGCCATATATCGCAGTGAACGAAGACGAACGGCGCCGAGTCGCCGATTCGGCCGCGATTCGTTCCAGACTCGTTCCACACGTTAAGCACAGGGCTTTCCAGCGCCCCGGTTGTGATAGACAAACCTTTCCTGCGTGATACCGCCTTAGCCGGGCTTTCAATGTCGATTTCGTTCTCGCCTGCCGCCGACCGCGAGCTTCGCGCCCGCGGCTCTGGCGTAACCGCCGTACTGGGTCCTACCAATACCGGCAAAACGCATCTCGCTATCGAGCGAATGCTTGCGCATTCCTCGGGCATAATCGGGTTGCCGCTGAGGCTGTTGGCGCGTGAGGTCTATAACCGCGCGGTGGAGCGGATCGGCGCCGATGCGGTTGCGCTTGTTACCGGCGAAGAAAAGATCAAGCCGCCAAATCCGCGTTTCTGGGTCGCCACTGTGGAGGCGATGCCGCGCGAACTCGATGTCGCGTTTCTTGCCATTGACGAGATCCAGCTAGCCGCCGATTTCGAACGCGGGCACGTATTTACCGATCGGATGCTGCACCGGCGCGGCCGCGAGGAAACGCTCGTGCTCGGCGCCGCCACGATGCGCCCGATCGTGGAGCGCTTGTTGCCCGGCACCAGCATCGTCAGCCGGCCGCGATTGTCACGCCTTACATTCTCCGGCGAAAAGAAGCTGACGCGGCTGCCACGCCGTTCAGCGATTGTCGCTTTCTCGGCCGAGGAGGTCTACGCGATCGCTGAGTTGATCCGGCGCCAGCGCGGCGGCGCCGCGGTTGTGTTGGGCGCACTGTCGCCGCGCACCCGCAATGCGCAGGTCGAACTCTATCAATCCGGCCAGGTCGATTATCTGGTGGCGACCGATGCCATCGGCATGGGACTAAATCTCGATGTCGATCACGTTGCCTTCGCATCCGATCGCAAATTCGACGGTTATCAATTCCGCAAACTCAACCCCTCCGAACTCGCGCAAATCGCCGGCCGGGCCGGGCGCGCCACCCGGGATGGCACGTTCGGGACCAGCGGCCGCTGCCCGCCGTTCGAGACCGAGCTGGTGCAGGCGCTCGAATCGCACACATTCGAGCCGGTGAGGCTGGTGCAGTGGCGCAACTCCGATCTCGATTTTTCTTCGGTCGGCGCGCTGCAGGCGGCGCTCGCGATGGCACCGAACGAGAGCGCGCTGGCACGTGCACCGATCGCCGAAGATATCCTGGTGCTGGACCATGCGGCGCGCGACGACGACGTGCGCGCATGGACGCGAACGCCGGCCGACGTCGAGCGGTTGTGGGACGTATGTCAATTGCCCGATTACCGCAAGATCGCGCCCGCCAATCATGCCGAACTGGTTGTGACGCTGTACGGTTTCCTGCAGCGCGACGGCGCGATCAAAATCGACTGGTTTGCACAACAAGTCGCGCTGGCCGATCGTACCGACGGCGACATCGACACTTTGTCCACGCGCATTGCCCATATCCGCACCTGGACCTTCGCGGCGAACCGTCCGGATTGGCTGACCGACCCGGAGCATTGGCAGGGCGTCACCCGTGCCGTCGAAGATCGCTTGTCGGATGCGTTGCACGAACGGCTCACCGAGCGTTTCGTCGATCGCCGCACCAGCGTCTTGATGCGGCGGCTACGCGAGAACGCAACGCTCGAGCCGGATTTCAACAAAACCGGCGATGTTGTGGTTGAAGGCCATCTGATCGGTCGCCTTGACGGTTTCGTCTTTGTCCCCGATGCCGCCTCGGGCGGTTCGGAGGCAAAAGCCCTGCAAAACGCCGCGCAAAAAGCGCTTGCCGGTGAAATTGCCGCGCGCGCTGCGCGCTTGGCCGAGGCGCCCGACGACCAATTCGTGCTCGCTTCCGATGGCACGCTGCGCTGGATCGGCGCCGCAGTCGGCAAACTCCATGCCAGCGACGAAATATTGCGGCCGCGCATTCGCATCATCGCGGACGAACATCTCTCTGGCGCGCCGCGCGAGAGCGTCGAAACTCGGCTCAATGCTTGGCTCAAAGCCCACATCGAAAAGCTATTAGGTCCGCTCGCTGAGCTTGCAGCAGCAAGCGACGTCACTGGCATTGCCCGCGGGGTGGCCTTTCAATTGGTCGAGGCACTGGGAGTCCTCGATCGGACCGCGGTGGCGGATCAAGTCAAAGCCCTCGACCAGCCCGCCCGCGCGACTCTGCGCAAATACGGCGTACGTTTCGGCGCTTACCACATCTATCTACCGGCGCTTCTGAAACCGGCGCCGCGCAAACTCGCAACCGAGCTTTGGGCGCTCAGACATGACGGAACGGATAGCAAAGTCCTGGACGACCTCCGCCATCTCGCCGGCAGCGGCCGTACTTCGATCGCGGCTGATGCCGCGACTGATCCAGCACTGTACCGCACCGCCGGCTATCGCCTATGCGGCGCGCGGGCCGTACGCGTCGACATTCTAGAGCGGCTTGCCGATCTCATTCGCCCGGCGCTGGCTTGGCGCGAAGGTGCGCCCGGCCCGCGGCCGCCGGGCGCAGTCGCCGCAGGCGGCTTTACCGTAGTCAACACCATGACGTCGCTGATCGGCGCCTCGGGCGAAGACTTTGCCTCGATCTTGCGCGCGCTCGGCTATCGCATGGAGCGCCGGCCCAAACCACCGGAGCCGCCGCAGCCGCCGGCCAGCGCCGCGCCCGCGAATGAAACGCCCGGACCTGCACAGCCCGCAGCTGCGGAGCCCGTGCACGCAGAATCCGCAGATGCCGCGCCTGAAGGCGAATTGGCTGCCGGCACGCCAATGAACACAGCGGAGTCCGGCGCCGGCGAGTCGGCCGTGCAGGCGCAGTCGGAACCCGCGTTTGTGCGACCGGATATGCCGATTGTGGAGGAGGCCGCCGGTGGCTCCGCCGGCGCCCCGCTCGCAACCGAGCCGGAGATGCTCGAAGTCTGGCGGCCGGGCCGCATGGGCGATCGGCGCCGCGTTCATGCACGCCAGCGCGGCAGAGCAAAGCAAATCCGGGGCGAACCGGCTGTGCTGCGGCAGCCTTCGCCGGAAAGCTCCGCGTCGGAGCCCGGCACGACTGCCCTCGGCGCGGTGACCGAGGGAACGACGGCCACCGAGCCAGCGAGGCGGGCCGACGCTGACGCCAAACCGCGACGCCAGGCGCGGCAACGGCGGCAGGAGGATCGAATTGACCGCCAAGACCGGTACAAACGGCAGCGGCCACCGGGAAAATGGTTCGAGCCAAGGGAGCCCAGAGAGAAAAGGCCGGATCCCAATTCTCCCTTTGCCAAGCTCGCCGCTTTGAAGGCGCAGCTTGAGGCAGATGCCAAGGAGCGGCGTTGAGTGGTGACTACGATCGGGCGCCAACGCATCGATCGCTGGCTTTGGCATGCTCGCCTGGTACGCACGCGCGGCGCTGCCGCGGCGTTGGCGGGTGGCGGCTTTGTCCGGGTCAATGGGGCGCGCATTGACGCACCAGGGCGCATGGTGCGAACCGGCAATGTCATTACCGTCGCCCTCGACCGCGGGGTGCGGGTGGTCAAGGTGGTGGGCTTCGCCGAGCGGCGGGGGCCTGCCGGCACGGCTGCGGCGCTATACGAAGATCTGCAATGAGCGCTAAGGCGCGGCGAACAGAGGCGCCTTCTTGCGTGGCCCCGACCCATGCGATAGGAGCAAGCTTCAAAACGGGCGTCCAGAGTGTGCAAATGACCTATATCGTCAACGACAATTGCATCAAATGCAAATACATGGACTGCGTTGAAGTTTGCCCTGTCGATTGTTTTTACGAGGGCGAGAACATGCTGGTCATCCACCCGGACGAATGCATCGATTGCGGCGTATGCGAGCCGGAATGCCCGGTTGAAGCGATCAAGCCGGACACCGAGCCTGGTCTGGAAAAGTGGCTTGGCGTCAATGCCGAATATGCGAAGGTTTGGCCGAATATCACGACCAAAAAGACGCCGCCTGCGGACGCCAAGCAATGGGAGGGCGTCCCCAACAAATTCGAAGAGCACTTTTCGGCCAATCCGGGTGGGGGGGACTGACGCCCGCAGTCCGAGAAGCTGCACCTAATACACGCTTAGATTGTAACCTTAACCATTGCTAGGAATTGCGGGCTCCGCCGGCTTCATTCGAGGCTTGTGTCGGTCTTAAGGCTTTGATTTTTGCGGAAAATGTGTTATATAAGTGCTACACAATGAATAACACCCTGAGGCCTGCTCCCGACCGGGAGCATATTTTTTCGGGGAGTTTCCGAGGAACCGTCAAAAGAGGCGTGAATTCCACGCGAGAGCAGTGGCAGAGAAAACTCGTCGTCGTCCGAAGAAGAGTACGGCCGGCATGAGCCGGAAGACCAAAACCTCCTCCCGCGCGAGCCGGAGGCCGTCACAATCAGCGCGTGCGCTGACCCGTAGCCGGGTCAACGCGGCGAAGCCCGCGCATCGGCACAAGCCGGAGGCGGAAGGAGCAGCAGCTTTGGGAATGAATACAAAAAAGACTACGCAACGACAGGGCTTCAAGACCCACGAATTCATCGTCTACCCGGCACACGGCGTCGGCCAGATTGTGGCGATCGAGGAGCAAGAGGTAGCCGGCGCGCGGCTCGAGTTGTTCGTCATCAATTTCGTCAAGGATAAAATGACCTTGCGGGTGCCGACTGCGAAAGTGGCATCCGTCGGTATGCGCAAGCTGGCCGAGACCCCGATGGTCAAGCGCGCCCTTGAAACCCTCAAAGGCCGCGCGCGGATCAAACGCACGATGTGGTCGCGGCGGGCGCAGGAATACGAAGCCAAGATCAATTCCGGCGACATCGTCGCGATCGCCGAGGTGGTTCGCGATCTTTACCGCTCGGAGACCCAGCCGGAACAGTCGTATTCCGAGCGCCAGTTGTATGAAGCGGCGCTTGACCGGTTGTCGCGCGAAGTCGCAGCTGTACAGCGGATCACCGAGACCGAAGCGGTCAAGGAGATCGAGGCTGCGCTGGCCAAGGGCCCGCGCCGCGGACCGAAGCCGGAGGCCGAAGACGATTCGGTTGTCGAGGAAGAAGCGGCCTGAACTCGGCACTGGAAATTATGCAAGGCCCGGTTGTTTGCCGGGCCTTTTTTATAGTGGCGCCCAAACGCCCGCCGATGTGCGCGGGAAATCGCCATCCGCTGCGGCCGGCGCAAAAATCTGGCCGGCAAAATACCCATGGTTAGCCATAAATTAAGCTTCCTTTGAAAGGAAATAGGCCAAGGGATGAGCGGGGGCGGGGGCGTCATCATGCGGCGGAGAACGGCGTCGAAACGCGGACGGTTGTTGCCGTTGCTCGCCGCCTGCGCCTTTGGTTATCTGACCGGAGCTTGGCACGTGGCGACGTTGCGCGAGGCCGGCCATAGCTCGGCCGCCGACGTCGTCGCACAGCGCTTTCCGCAGGAATGGAAACAACCGCCTGCGGTCACGTTGGCAACTGTGAGAAATACGCGGACCGATCCAGACCTGTTCAGCCCTGCACCTATGGTTCCGCAGGCACAGTCGCAATCAAGCACGGAGCAGCCGGTTGAGAAGTCGGCGACGCTGGCTCCAGAGCGGCGGATGGTGCAGACGGCATCGCTCGAGGCTGTCGTTCCGCGGGCGGCGAACGCCGGCGATTTATCGCCACGGGCACCGGCCAGCGCAGCAGCCAAACCCTCGACCGCGCGCCCACCCGCTGCCGGCCGCGCGGGCTATATTCTCGACGACGCGCAGATCGCCAGCATCAAAACGCGGCTGCATCTGACGCCGGATCAGGAGCGCATGTGGCCGGCGGTCGAAGCCGCTTTACGCAACATGGCCTATAGGCGGACGCAGCAGGCGGCCGCACGCGGCGTCGCCCGAAACGTGCAAGCGGCGGCAGTCGATCCCGAGGCCGTCGAGGGACTGAAATCGGCGGCGGTGCCGTTGATCATGAGCTTTAGCTCTGAACAAAAAGAAGAAGTCCGCAGTCTTGCCCATGTCATGGGCCTCGATCAGCTCGCCTCGCAATTCTGAACTGGATTGTTGACGCTGCGCGCTGCGCGCGTCGCCTGCAGCCGGCTATTCCACCACGATTTTGACTTCGCTGCCCGGCTTGAGCCTGTCGCCGGGATCGAGTCCATTGAGCACACGGAAACGGTCGAGCGCGCGATCGGCCACGGCCATTTTGCCGGCGAGCTTCTCTAATGTATCGCCGGGCGTGACCGTCACGATGCGAAGCCGAAGCGGTTTCGCCTGTTCGGTCTCGGCGATGGTCATGCGGCGGAAACTACCGACCGCTTCGCGAAATGTGCGATCGGTCTCCGGCGTGCGATGCTTGGCGGCAAAAATGAACCGGTACACGTCGCTGCCGAAGCGGATCGCATAGAGACGAAAGTCCCATTGTTCGCCTTTGGCTGCGGCGGTCGCACCCGGAAAACCGTTGATGGTGATGTCTTCCACACTGTTTGGATCGATGTTTTCGATCCACCCCGATGTCAGGTAGGCACCGAGCGTCTGTTCGGCCGGCACCCGGACAACATCGAGGCGGAGCGCCTCGCCGCCGCCGCGCTTGATGCCGAGCACGGCCTGAGCGGTGTTGTCGAGCGTGAAGCCCTCCGGCGCGGCAAAAGTGAAGCCCAGCTTGGGATGCAGGAAGCGGCGGCCGCGGACGAAGCCCTCGCTGGGATCCTCGCCATAGACGAGACCATTGATGTCGGCGAGATAGGCCGACTTGGATTGGGCAAAATTCTGCCCGGTATCGGCCGGGGCGCGGTACTGGCGGGCGCTCGCGACGGCGTTGGTAATGCGCTCGGGCGTCGCCGGATGCGATGACAAGAAATCGGGCGCGGCCGGATTAATGGCCCCGCTTTGCTCCGGCTTGAGCCGAGAATTGTGCTCCATCGCGGTTAGAAACCGCACCGCGCCATAAGGATCGTAGCCGGCGCGCGCGGCGATCGCGACGCCAATCGCGTCGGCTTCAAACTCCTGCGCGCGCGAGAAGCTCGCCAGTGCAAGCTTCGATTTGGCGAGTGCGAGCGCGCCGGCGGCGGGATCGGTGACCACGTCGGAAACAACGCGGCTGACGAGTTCGGCTTCGCGCGCATGTTCCTCGCGCAGTTCGGCATGGTGGGCGAGAACGTGTCCCATCTCGTGGGCAAGTACCGAGGCAAGCTCCGAATCGTCGTTGGCAAGCGCGATCAGCCCGCGGGTCGCATAAAGCTGGCCGCTCGGCAGCGCGAAAGCATTGACAGATTGCGAATTGAGCAAGGTGATTTTGTAGTGCAGGTCTGGCCGATCCGATGCGGCAACGAGCCGTTCGACCATCCGTTCGATCAGCGTTTGCAGCCGCGGATCGTTGTAGACGCCGCCATAGGCTGCGAGGATGCGCTGATGCTCGCGCAGAATGTCGGGCGCCATCGGCGCCTCGGCGGTTTTTGCCGGCAGCGAAGCGGTGCCTTGCGGGGCATAGGCTGACGACGAAGCCGTACAGGCAGCAAGCAGCAAGGCGCCAAACAGCGCAGCCGCCCTGCCGACCCGACAGGTGATAAGCTCGAATTGTCCCCGTCTCACCACGTCACCCAACCACCCCAAGCGCGATTTCGTCGTCCCCGCGCGCCGCCGATCGGTCAATCGGCCATTTCGATCTGCTCCGGGCGCTCGGCTTCGATCCAGGCGCGTTCGCCGCCACGCGCCTCGATCTAGCCGCGAACCCTGATGCGGCGGCCGGCCAGGCTCCTCAAATCAAGACCCGCCGCCACGAAACTGCGCTCGTTTCGTTTCAGGATCGTAACCGTAATGTCCCCAATCCGCCGCCGGCCGAAATTCACGTAGATTGTCGGCCCGCTTTCGCGCACGGACGCTACTTTGCCCTCGATCAGCGCAAATTGGCCTCGATACGCCAGGGCGTCCTTCGGCGTCTCGGCATCGAGCACCTCATAATACGGATCGGCCCATAGGCCAAGTTTAGCCTCGCGGGCCGCCTTTTCACGGTCCAAAAGGTGGCCGGCGCACGGACTTGCGATGCGGGTACTGACCCGGGCAAATCCCTCGGCTACGAGCTCTCGCTGCAACAGGAACTCATCACCGTCCCGTAGCGTATAGGCGTAAGCGAGCAGGCGGCCGTAGCGATCGGACCCGTTCTCCGCCCGCCGCAGCACGACCTGATCCCCGGCGTCAAGGGCACCAAGGGCCGCCGCCGCAGCGTGCCCGGGCCCCCTGCACGCGATCCTGCGGCCCGGCTGGCGGAGCAACCTCGATTGCGGCCAAGCGGACTTCGCGTCCATCATCGAGCAGGAAAGTGCGTCCATCGAGAATCTTGCCGACCGTGCCGCGGGCGATCTCGTCGCCGCCGCAAACCTGCCCCTGCCGCGTCGATGCCTGATCGTCCGCGCGCGCCGGTGTCTCGCCACCGACCGCCGCAAATCCCGCCGCGAATGCGGCTATCAAGCACGCCTCCCGCCAACCCGCCATACATCCCCCTTGGCGCCAAGCCAAAGGCCGGAATGCGGCGTTCCTGCGGCGGCCCTCGCTAACCGTATCCCGCCATGGACGTGACGCCGCAGGCCTCCGGCTTTGCCTTGCGGCACACCCCGAAAAGCGTTGAATATCCAAACCCTTTCAGAAATCGCGCTGCTGCGATGGCGGCATCGGGCGGAGGGAGGAATCATGCAATTTGCACGCGCGCTTGCGGCCTTGATGCTCTGCGCGGCCGCGGCAAGCGATGCGGCGGCACAGACCTATCCCAATCGTCCGGTCACCCTCGTCGTGGCCTTTGCGCCCGGCGGCGCCGACGATGCGACAGCGCGCATCCTTCAAGATCCGATGCAGAAGGCGCTCGGTCAGCCGATCGTCGTCGAAAATGTTAGCGGCGCGGGAGGCATGATCGCGGCAGCCAAAGTCGCCCGTGCCGATCCTGACGGCTACACGATCCTGCTGCATCAGGATGCACTCGCTGCCGGCATGACGCTTTATCCGGACCGCACCTTCGATGCCGAGAAGGATTTTGCGCCGATCGGTCTCGTCAATACGACAACGAACACGCTTGCCGGACGGCCGTCGCTGCCGCCGGACAATTTCGATGAACTATTGCGCTGGATGAAGGAGCCAGGCCAGACAATTCGAATCGGACATCCCGGCGTCGGCTCGTTCGGTCATTTGGCAGAGGTCCTGATCTTTCAGGAGCTCGGGATCAAAGTCACGCAAGTGCCTTACCGCGGCGCCGGCCCGGCGCTGGTCGACCTGCTGGCGGGCCAAGTCGATCTAGGCCCGATTTCCGCCGTCGTCGCCACACCCATGGTCAATTCCGGCAAACTCAAAGCGTATGCGCTCATCGGCAAGAAGGATTTCGCCGGTCTGCCGCAGCTGAAGACCATGGGCGGGCTCGGTTATCCAAAAGCCGATATCGATTTTTGGCACATGTTGCTCGCGCCCGCTGCGACGCCAGGGCCGATCATTGAAAAACTGAATCAAGCGCTGCGCGTGGCGCTCACCGACGCCAAGCTGCGCCAGACATTCAGCGACGGCGGCATGGATCTATATCCGCAGGACGAGGAAAGCCCGGAAGCCGCGCGCGCTTTGCTCAAGCGCGAGGTCAAGCTGTGGGGCGACGTGATCCGCGCCAACCATATCGCCGCGCAGTAGCAAAGGCCGAGCTGGCGTGCGAGAGGCGAGAGAGGGTGCTATACACGCGCCGCACTGGTCCCGTAGCTCAGCCGGATAGAGCAGCGGTTTCCTAAACCGAAGGTCACAGGTTCGAGTCCTGTCGGGACCGCCACAATCTTTTTAGATCAAACACTTTTTCTTTGGTTAGCCAGCAAGGTTAGCCAGCGGGTTCGCCGCATCGCCTTGCAAGCTTTTGCATTGCCGCGCTGGCAAGCTTTTTTTGCTCAGCTTCGCGCGTGTAAAGTTCGGCATGGGCAATGCTATCGTGTCCAAGGATGCTCATTATCTCGCGCGTCGTCGCACCACTTTCCGCAAGCATCTTGCCAAGTGTTTTTCTCAAACCGTGCAGGGTGTATCCGGGCTTGATGCCCGCGCGCTTGGTCCAATCCTGCATCCTCATGCCGAGCGCCTTGGCGCTAAATGGCTGACCATGTTGCGTCGTTACGACGTATTCGCCGCGACGTTCGACCGCCTCAAGAGCGGTTACCAATTCTGACTGCATCGGAATCCAAAGCGCCTTGCCAGTTTTCCGCTGAACCACATTACCGGCCGCGACTTCAAGGTCACTCCATCTGACCGTGGCAATGTCGGATCGGCGGTGACCAAAATAGAGCGCAAGCGCATAGACGGTACGAGGCGTGGTGCCAAGCGCCCAATATGCCTCAAAGGCTCGGCGTACCTCATCGGGCCATGCTTTCCATCCTTGGTATTCGGCGCGGACCTTGATTCGGTAGGTTGGATCGTAGTCGATCCATTCTTCGTCCAGCGCCACGCCGGTCAGCTTGCGTATGATGGTTAGCAAATGCCCTGCCGCGTGCGGAGTATCGGACCGCGCAGCAAGAATTGCTTTGATGTGGCGACGCTGTAGATCAGCCACCGCGACATCGCCAAAGGTGAGAGGCTCACCATCGATCACCGGCGACCGCAGGAAGCGTTCCGCAATCAGTGTCTGAGAGTGCTGCGTCTCAGGATCGAGCGCCTTCCAGTCAGGTGTACCGGAAATCAATATCCGCCATGCGGCACGGAGCGATTTGGGCGCAGCGGCTGTCGGGAGGCGACGGACCTCTACCTTTTGTACCGAGCGCCCCTCAAGCGCGGCCTTATAGGCAGCCTCAAATTCAGGCTGGCCCGGCGATGCCGGGAGCTGAATCGTTTTACCTGCGCGACGGAAGCGCCAACGTCGCTTTCCGTGGCGATCTTGATACGAGCCAGCGTGCGGGTATTTGCCAGTCATGCAATGCACCAGTGCAAAGAAGAGGCGATCTTAGGTGGCGTGCAACATGCGATCCAGTGGATTGGCTATGTTGTCATCGGGAAGATCGGAGAAGGCAGCTTCGAGCTTTAAGCGGTCCCATACGACCCTACTACCGGGGCATAAGGCCGGCAGAAACCATCTCATCGAACTTGCTCGGGCTAACGCCGATGTAACGGGCGGCTTCGTCGCGCGATAACCCTCGCGGCGGATAACCGGTCATTTCAGAAACAGATGTCATGGGCCAGCTTTACCCCTCATCCGCCGCGATGGCCGGCGCAAAATCGTCCAAGCTGTCGCCGAGCGGCCCAAGCGCGGGCTTGTTGTACCGGCGGTAGGAAACGGTGCCGTTGGCGGTCGCGATTGACGCGGAATCGTTGGGCAGCGCGACAACCCGCCGGCCCCGCAACAGCCACACCAATCCGGTCTGATCGTATCGGGATAGTCGTCGGTAGTTGGGCGCCGGCTTCTTGGGCGGTGTGTGCAAGCCGAACAGGTCGGCTGGTGCCCAACCGAGAGCTTCAGCCTGCTTACCCCACTGGGTGACGAAGCGGTGACCGTCTGCAATGACCTGCTGCCAGTCGGCTGCATCGACGTAGGCCGGGCATTCAGCGCGCAGCGCTGCGAGCGCAGCAGTGTCGGAGATGGAATCGCGCGCCGCCTGCATGTCATCGTAGACGCCAGCCATCATCTCTCGACGCGCGATTGCTTCAGCTTCGGCACGTGATAGGCCCTCGTCGAACTCCAAGATTGCGGCGCGCTCCTCGAAGCGGTTGCACCGAGCTTCTTGGGTTGCCAGAAGCTGGTGCAGCTCACCTTTATGCGCGCGTGCGGCCTCGACCAGTTCTGCCGGTGGTGGGTTATCCTTTGGGCATACGAGACGTACACGCCCGTTCTCGATCACGGCTTTGACGCCGTAGGAGGCAAGCGCCGCCAGAATGTTGAGCGGCGCGTTCATAGGTCGATCACCGTGGTGCCGGGTGCGCCAGAATGTTGGGTGTTATTTGCGTCCTTGTCGTCCGCACCGTCCGAACCAGTAGATTTCAAGGGGTTAGCGTCTAACGGGGCATCGTCTAGCGCGGACGACGCGGATGGTGCGGACGCAAAATCTCCTCCACTTTCTGGCCGCGCGGTGATGCAAATGGAGCGGCTCCGCTTATGGTTCGTCTCCCTGTCGAAGGCGATCTCGATGCCGGCCTTGCGGAGGAAGGTGGCTGCGCGACGCAGGCGGCCAGAAAGAGTGTTAGGCGTGTTAGGCCAGCTTTTGCTCTTTCGCTGTGCTCGTCGACCAGCTCTGTCAGGTCGCCCAGAAGGTCCGAGGCAGTCCCCGTCCACTTCGTCCGCGTCGCCATGAGCGCGCGCACGACGTTGGCAACCGGGTCGGACTCGATGACGCCGGCGACTGCCTCGTCGCGATTGCCGGAGTATGCCGTCCAGAATGTTCCCGCCGGCCAGATCGCAGTCTCGCAGGCTGTCGCCCACAGCGCGAAGTCCGCCATACGCGGCAACTCCTCCAGACGCGTCTCGGGCAAACGCTTCAGGCCCTCGACCACGACGTCCAGCAGCGCGCCCAAAATGTACGGACGGTCGACCTCGAATGCAGTCCACAGTTCAGCTTCTGGCCGACGCCGGCTTTCTGGAATCGGCTCTAACGTGAGAAACAACGCGCGATCCGCGAGATCGGGCCGAGCAACGATGTCCTCGATGCCGTTTAGGATCACAGGCCGGGCGGCGTCGAACAACACCTCATCTTGATCGGTGTACAGTTGACGGACGGCGAAACCGCCGCCCGTAGCAAGCCGGCAGAGCGTGTCGGAGATCCAGTAGCGCAGTCCCGAGACATTGTCGAAGGCGAGGACATGGCCATTGTTCGCGGCGATGAACAGGTCGCGGTCTTCGCGGGGAAGCGCTCGTAGCGGCGCTTGGCCTTGGCTGGCTCGTGCAGCATTGATTATGGCGACCCGCCCCTGTGCAGTCGACGCTCGATTCAAACACTGTCACCCGACTCTAATGACATTATAGCGCTACAATGCTACACTATTGTACGACGGCGATTCGCTCAACTCATTGCAAGGAAAGCAAAAATGGAAATTTACGAACCATTGAAGCCGCCTGAGATCGAACGCGATGGTATGGGTCGATTTGAGCGACGTGGAAAAGGCGACTTGATTAAGAATCCCGAGGATATCAAACGTGATCCGGGGGGTAGATTTACTAAGGGTCATGGAGGAGCGCGAGCTGGTGCTGGTCGTCCACCTGGAGCACAGAACAAAATATCGCTGTCGCTCAAACAAATTGATCCTGGCTGCATTAGATCAGGCTGGAGGTGAGGAGGGTGGGACTGGATATCTGCGTCGACTGGCAATCGAGAACTCTTCAGCATTTGCGTCGCTTTTGGGAAAAGTGCTCCCTACGACGCTCGCCGCCGATGAATCTAGCGGTGGAGCGAGCGTGAAAATGACGTTCGAGCGGGTGATTGTGTGGCCAGACGGGCGCAGGGAAATTGAGGGTGTGACGCCGAAGTCGTTGCCTGCGCCTGATGGTGACAAAGATCAATAGCTTTCGCACCGGCCTTAACCGACGCAGCGGGGAGATCCCAAGCGCGACCGCTCAGCGGTGACGCCTCACGCGGCGACGAAAGGGCGGTGCATCTCATCCGCAATACGCTGCACGGTGCCATTGCCGACGCCAACTTCACGGGCGACCTTGATGATGTCCATGCCGGCCCGCAAACGATCCTGGATGCGCTTTTCGACGGCTGGGCTGATTCGCGGCCGTCCGAGCGTCTTGCCT
>JBKPIZ010000229.1:0-5961 GCA_046730495.1 Pseudomonadota bacterium | reverse complement strand
TCTGGTAGCAACCGCCGGCAGCAGTCGTTTCACTTAGCGGCCTCGTCTTTTGGTTGTCGCAATAACTCCGGCAGCTTGGCGATGTTCGCCGCGATCCGCTGTGCCTCGTCTTTGGTGAGCAGCTTGGCCGCCGATCGGCAGCCGGGGTCTTCCTCATAGTAGACGTACGCCAGCTTTTGGTCGGCGCCGTCCCTCACGACGAAGCAGGCTTCCAGTTCATCTACAGACCAGGGCGCTGGGAAGCGGCGATCTGTCACGGCTTCGGTCACAATAAAATCCCCATAACAGGCAACCTTAGCATGGTGGGGACGAACGTCATGCATTTTGCAAATTACATCGTGTTGGGCCTTCTGATCGCATGCATGCTTGGTGCGGCGGGGGCGGTTTTCTCGCAACGCAAGTCATAATCGGAGCGGGCGGAAAGTGGCGAGCGGGGCATAGGTCGCCCTTTCGTGTGCGCCGCTCGGCTTGCTCCGCGAGCTTATCGTAGGCTTGTGCAATACCGAGCATTGTCGCCTTGGTGTGAGCGTCCGCCATTTGCACAGCGACCGCGCGCGCTTCCTCTGCACGCTGCCGCCAATATTCAGGACCGTCCGTTATTTGCAAAGTCATTATTAGCGCCTCCAATCCTCTTCGGCCTCGCGTGTGACGGCGGGCGCCTTCGGGTTTTTAATCTTGATCCAATGCGGCGAACGCCCCGAGCGATACGGTGAGCCGAGCTTTTTTGACACGATCCCCTCGCAACCGAGCTTGCAAGCCTCGCGGAATACGATTTCGCCGTCCTCGTCGAAATGCTCATTAAGCACGATGCTTGAATGCGCGTCCCGCAACAATTCGGCTAATGCATTTTTGCGTTTCTCGATGGGGTAATTCCGTATGTCCTGACCGTTAACTTCTAGAAGGTCGAAGGCGCAATGCACGGCGCTAGCGACGGTGCGGTGACCACGGATCAGTTCAAAGACGGCCAGGCCATCCTTGTCACAAACAATAACCTCACCGTCGATCAGGCATGACCGTACCGGCAGCGATTTGACCGCCATTTCGATAAACGGAAAGCGGCTGGTGAAATCATTGCCGTTCCGCGTGATGAGCCGCACGCCGGCGGGACCCCGCCGCGCTAAAATGCGGAAGCCGTCATGTTTGATTTCGTGCAGCCAGCCGGGACCGGAAGACGGCGCCTTAGCGGGTGATGGCAGGCAAGGTTCGATAATCCCCAAACCGGGGCGGGTACTCTCACGCAACGACATGCGCGTTTATAAGAACTGGAATCCGAAGAGTCGAGTCAGCGGGCCACGAACCACGGCAGCTCGTTCGGGTATCAGTGCGATCCAGCGAACGCCACGAGGAAGAGCAACGAAAGAGCAAACGCGAACGCCAAGCCAAGCCCAATAGCAACGGAGTCAGGGAAACCGTCACGCATGGCGTTTTCTCCGGCCAGCCCTCTGATGACCGTCACGGACCTGTCACGATTCGGCGGCGTAGCAATTTGATCCTGATCAATGACGGGACTATGCGCCCCCGGGAATCACGCAAAATTCTATGCGCATTGGCGATTGACAGATTCGTTCCCTATCTGTTCTCATCCACGAATGCGTACGCGTAGGGACATGCTCAGCTTCGCCATCGCATTCGCGCTGAGAGGCGCGCGCAAACTTGTACGGGGTCTTCGTGAGGGGCTGACGGAAGAAGAACGCTACCGAGTTGCCGATGATGTCGTGCATCGTTTGAAGCAGCACGGCGATCCCTGGCGATTGTCGGAGGAATTGCCGCCGCCCGGAAAAGGACACTCGACGCAGTAAAGCTTGCTTATGCGAACGCGCCATTTGAACGGGCTGCTGGTCGTTGCGATTTTGCTTATTTCGACAGCGCCGCTCTATGCGCAACGTCAACAGCAGGACGTCGCCAAGTTAAAAGCGGACGCACGAAACCTCGTCGGCATCATTGGTAGCGATAAGACTAAGACCCAGACTTATTGCCAAATCGAGGACCTGATTGAGCAAACCATCCAGGCTCTTCAGAAGAAAGACAGAAAGAAAGCCAACGCATTGGCCGAAAAGATCGCTGAATTGTATAAAAAAATGGGTCCCGATTTTGCCGCTCTGATGGATATCAAAAAGCGTGTCGGCCTAAATTCGCCGGATGGCCAGGAAATCGCGTCAATAGTCGCGAGCCTAGGCGAATCCTGTGGCGGGCAGCGAGGCATCGGCGGCGAAACGCGGGATGAACATCATCATCGCGTGCTGGGCGAATGACGCCGGCTCATGTCGCGCGCATGTCGCGTGGAGTTGCCGGAAAATTTCGGGAATGCCCGTAAATGGCCGGAAACAAACGCGAACAAAACGCAACACGTCGCGACATGAAATTTGCGACGATTGAGAACAAGCTATTGATTTTGTTGTGCGGTAGTGGCGAGCGACGCTGAGTGAACAGCGGTCAATCGAGCCGCTGCTCATCCGTCAAATGTATTGGTTCAATGCCCTCGCTCACCCCGAACGCTCGGTCCCGTTGCCGTATTACCGCAAGATGGAACCGAACTCATATGTTGCAAAACACGAGGTAAACCCTCAGAGTCGGGCCTGCTGCAGGGATGACAACAGGGCGGGGGGTGTCTTGCGCGCTAGCACGTCGAAGCGGGCTTTTCGCGTCGTCCTGATCAAACCGTCACACTACGACCAGGACGGCTATGTCATTCAATGGTGGCGCTCGACCTTACCGTCGAACAGCCTGGCGAGCGTCTACGGCTTGATCGAGGAGTGCGCGCGCGCCGGCACGCTGGGCGCCGACGTCGAAATCGAAATCGAAGCCTGCGACGAGTGCAACACGGTGGTCGACGTCGACGGTGTCGCGAGGCGCATTCGCGCAAGCGGCGGCGGGATGGTCGGACTGATCGGCGTGCAATCCAATCAATTTCCGCGTGCGCTCGATCTCGGCCGGCAATTCCGCGCCCACGGACTGCCGGTGGTGATGGGCGGTTTTCACATTTCCGGCTGCATATCAATGCTGCCCGAACTGCCCAGCGATCTTAAGGAAGCGCTCGATCTCGGCATCACGCTGTTCGCCGGCGAAGCCGAAGGCCGCATGGCCGAAGTTTTGCGCGATGTCGCTTCGGGACAATCGAAGCCGATCTACAATTATCTGAGCGACCTTCCGGAAATGGCCGCCGCCGTCTATCCGATCTTGCCGCGCGACGTCGTCACCCGCGTCGCGGGGCATTATTCCAGCTTCGACGCCGGGCGCGGCTGCCCGTTCCAGTGCAGCTTCTGCACGATCATCAATGTGCAGGGACGCAAATCCCGCTATCGCACGCCCGATGATGTCGAGGCAATCGTTCGCGCCAACGCCGCGCAGGGGATCACGCGTTTTTTCATCACCGACGACAATTTCGCCCGCAACCGCAACTGGGAATCGATCCTCGATCGTCTGATCAAGCTGCGCGAGCGCCAGGGGTTCAACATCCGGCTCCTGCTTCAGGTCGACACGCTTTGCCACCGTATTCCCGGTTTCATCGAGAAGTCGGCGCGCGCCGGCTGCACCGCGGTGTTCATCGGATTGGAGAACATCAATCCGGAATCGCTGATGGGAACCAAGAAACGGCAAAACAAGATCTGGGAATATCGCGACATGCTGCTGGCGTGGCGCGGCCAAAAAGTCATGACCTATGCCGGCTACATTCTCGGCTTCCCGACCGACACGCCGGAATCGATCGCGCGCGATATCGAGATCATCAAGAAAGAGTTGCCGGTCGATATTCTGGAATTCTTCTATCTAACGCCGCTGCCGGGTTCGGAAGACCACAAGAATTTGTTCATACGCGGGGTGCCGATGGACCCGGACATGAACAAATACGATCTCGAACACGCCTGCACCGGCCACCCATTGATGTCGAAAGAAACCTGGATGGGCGTCTATGCCGATGCCTGGCGGCGTTACTACACCGACGAACACGTCGAGACGATCATGCGACGCGCGATCGTTTCCGGAATCAATCGCACCAAAGTTCTGGATTCGCTGACGATCTTTTCCGGCGCCGCCCGCATCGAAGGCGTCCATCCGTTGCAATTCGGCTTCTTGCGACGCAAGCTGCGAATGCAGCGGCGTCACGGCATGCCGGTTCTTCATCCGCTAATGTTCTACCCGTGGCGGCTTTTCGACTTCATCAAAGTCAGTTCGCAATGGCTGCGCCTGATTTGGCGTTATCGCCGGATCATGGCGCGGGTCGCCAAAGATCCCGCTGCGCGCACCTATTTCGACGAGGCGCTGCGCCCGCATACCTCGCCCGGCGAGACCGATCACTTTGTCGAAGTATTCGCCGATAAGATTCCACATACCCATGGCGCCCCTGCGGCCGGCCGCCGTTGTCGCGGCGCAGTAGAGCGTGCTGGATTAAAGCATGATCCCGAAAAGTGGACGCCGGTTTTCGGAAAAAATCATGCTCAAACAATAGCTAAAGCGAAATTCGCTTTAGCCGCCGCCGATTTGGCCTTCCGTGCCGCTAATGAGCCGCGCGATATTGGCGCGGTGCATCAGCCACACCAGCGCCGATAGAAGCAGAAATAATTTCGCCTCCGGCACATTGCCGTTCCACCACAGCACCGCGGGCGTTGCTGCCGATGCCACGAGCGCGGCAAGCGAGGAGTAGCGCGAGGCCGCCGCGATCGCGATCCAGATCAGGCAAAATGCGATCACCGCCAGCCACAGGGTGAGGCCGAGCAACAGGCCAATATAGGTGGCGACGCCTTTGCCGCCTTTAAATCCGAGCCAAACCGGAAACAAATGCCCGAGAAAAGCGCCAAGCGCGGCGTAAAGCGCAGGCTCGCGGCTGAAGACAAAGCCGATCACGGCCACGGCAAAGGTGCCTTTAAGAATGTCGCCGGCGAGCGTCGCTGCGGCCAAGAATTTGCGCCCGGTACGGAGCACATTGGTGGCGCCGATATTGCCCGAACCGACGCTGCGCAGATCGGGCGCGCCGGCAAAGCGGGTCAAAAGCACGCCAAACGGAATTGAGCCGCACAGATAGCCGAAGATCAGCGCCGCGGCATATTGGAGCACAGGTGATTGCATGTCCGCTCGTTGTGGCGGGGGCCGAGGAGGTCAGTGTCCGGCTATCCTATTCGCACCCTGCCGGCGCCCCGTCTCGCGCGGCGCAAATCCCGCCGCCACCGCTTCCGACTCGTTGCCGTAGATCACGAGATGCTTGCGTTTTTCCGCCGGCGCTTTGGTCAGCGCGGCGAGCCCGGGCGTGAAGGTCTTCCGCACCGTATCGGCGATCACCAAAGAATCCGCAGCCGCCTCCGCCGGCATCTCAATGTCGCTTTCGCAATAGACGCAGCGCAATCGCACGTCATGCCGGTGCGGCTCTTCAACGATGTAGAACTTATTCGCCGCATATTGGCTTTCGGCGGGATCGCGGGTGATGCAGTTCTGGTTGGCGCAATGCAGGCCGGTGCCGACCGGCTGGCAATAAAGCGGATGCTCGGGCTTGGCGAAGCCGCCGGGAAATTTGTGCAGCGATTTGTTCTTGTGCAGATGCAAGAGCAGCGAGATCAGCGCCATGCGCACCGGTACGCCGTAGGCGGCCTGCTGGAAATAGACGGCGCGGCGGTCGGTATCGAGCGAGGCGTCGAGCTCGTTGACCCGCGGCAGCGGGTGCATGACGCTCGCTTCCGAATATTTGGGTTCGCCGAGAAACTTGGCGTCGATCCGCGGATAGGGCCGCTCCTTCTCACTCCACCGCTCTTTTTGGAAGCGGGTGACATAGACGGCGTCGATCTTCTTCTGCAACACCAGCCCGTAGTCGATTTCCGGCTCAGCATAAAGCGAGAGTTGATGCGGCTGGTCGGAAGTGACGTAGAGCGCGTCGATGGCTCCGCCTGGTCCGGCGTCCTTCGATACCATGCGACTGTAAAATTCTTCACGCAGCCGGCGATCGACATGCGCCGGCAATTCCATTCCCGGCGCGGG
>JBKPIZ010000228.1:0-17542 GCA_046730495.1 Pseudomonadota bacterium | reverse complement strand
TTGCCGACGCGTTCCACATAGCCGCCCTTCGTCAACTCTTGCAGACGTCTCAGCACCGCGGCGCGTCGGCAGTTTGAGTGCGTGCGCGATTTGATTTGCGCGGGCAGGCGAACACATCACGGTGCGTAGAAACAGGTAAATGCCTATCGTTCGAAGCGTCAAACTATCGCTGTGCGCAGCAAACTCGACGCCGTAGTCGTCCGTTATGGTGCGAAGGAGGCCCAGATACAGGCGAGAAACGAGCATACGCTCGTGTGCTAATGCGATACGCGACGGCGGCTTGCCTTCCGCGATCAGGACAAAATCCGAGCCGTGATGCGTCCAGACGTCCGCGTCGTTACCCGCTTCGGCTGGCGACTGCGATTGCTGATTGTGGCTTGGAACCGACATGGATCATGCTCCGGGTCCCAGCCCCGAACGGCATTCTATGTCCACTGCTGTGCTCGTGCCAGATATTCGCGCAGTCTGCCGAACTTTGAATTTGATTTAGGTCAAAAAGGAACTCTGTCGGCTACAATCAATGAAATAAGTCATCCGCCCTAGCTAAAATATTTTTCGACGATGCGCCCATAAATCGCCGTCAACGTCAGCAGATCCTGCACCGGCGCAGATTCATCGGTCTGATGCATGGTCTGGCCAACCAGCCCGAATTCCAGCACCGGACAATAATTCTTGATGAAGCGTGCGTCCGACGTGCCGCCGCTGGTCGAAAGTTTCGGCTGGCGGCCGGTGACTTCGGCGATCGCCGCCGCCGCGAGCTCGGTAAATGGGCCTGGCTTGGTAACAAACACGTCGGCGTTCGACGGCTGCCACTCGAACGCGTAGTGCACGCGGCCGCCAGCCGCGGCCTTGGCGCGGCGCTCGATCAGCGTCTTGAGTGCGGTCTGGCTGTGGTGATCGTTGTAACGGACGTTAAAGCGCGCGCGGGCTTCGCCGGGAATGAGATTGACCGTCGTATTGCCGACGTCGACGGATGTGAATTCCAGATGCGACGGCGAGAAATGCTCGCTGCCTTCATCGAGCGGCGCCTGCAGCGCGGCCATCAGACTCATAAGGCCGCGGATCGGATTGTCGGCGCGTTCGGGATAGGCGACGTGGCCTTGCCGGCCGGTGACAATCAGCGTGCCATTGAGCGAACCGCGCCGTCCGGCTTTGATCGTGTCGCCGAGGACTTCGACATTGCTCGGTTCGCCGAGAATGCAATGGTCAAAGCTTTCGCCGCGCTCGGCCGCCCATTTGAGGAGCTTGACGGTGCCGTTGACCGCCACGCTTTCCTCGTCGCCGGTGATCAGAAGCGAGATCGAACCCTTCGGCCTGCCGCGGTGCGCGGCCAGATAATCAAGCGCCGCGGCGACGAAGCAGGCGATGCCGCCCTTCATGTCGACCGCACCGCGGCCATACAAGCGGTCGCTGGCAACCTCGCCGGCAAACGGCGGATGCGACCACGCGCCCTCGGTTCCGGGCGGCACGACGTCGGTATGCCCAGCGAACAACAGGTTCGGCCGAGCCGTGCCGATGCGTGCATAGAGATTGTCGACCGGCGCGGTTCCCGGCTCGGCAAAGATCGTCCGATGCACCTCGAAACCGGCAGGCGTCAAAAGGCCTTGCAGATACGCAAGCGCGCCGCCTTCGTCCGGCGTGACCGAGCGGCAGCGGATGAGGTCGCGGGCGATGGCAACAGGGTCGGTTGGCATAATGAGTTTTGACCCTAATCAATGAGAAACAACCGGATCCGGTCCGTATTGGTTGGGACCGATCGTACCTCGGCGAAAACCGAGCTCGATCAATAGCGCCACGAGCAGCACCGTAAAAGGCACCGCGATCATCAGCGATATGAGGCTCGGCTGGCCCTTGGCGCCGGACAATTCCAGAACCGTCAGCAAATCGAGCGCTGCGCCGCCGCCGAAGAAAACGATCAGAATCCAGATTGGTAAATCGCGATCATGCGCGCGTTTCGCGGCGACGGCGAACTCTGGATAGACGAAGGCGAGGTCGACAATGGCGGCGAGCCGGTCGCCTTGAAGCGCTTGCGCGATGAGATAGCCGAGGAGTTCGGCGACGAGAAGAACCGCGATCCCAATCCAAAACGTCTTGCGGCTGATGCGGCCTTCAAAACTGCTCAGAAGATAAGCCCAGTCCATCCGGCGCGACCATCAGTCTCTAGGGTCAATCGCGAAGCAGTTCGTTGATGCTGGTCTTGGCGCGCGTTTTTTCATCAACGCGTTTGACGATGACCGCGCAATAAAGATTGGGCGTTGCCTCGCCTGAATTGCTGCGCTTTCCCGCCATCGTGCCGGGCACCACGACCGAATAAGCCGGGACCTCGCCGACGATTGTCGCGCCGGATTCGCGATCGATGATTTTCGTGGATGCGCCAAGAAAGACGCCCATCGAAAGCACCGAGCCTTCGCGCACGATTACGCCTTCGGCCACCTCCGAGCGGGCGCCAATAAAGCAATTGTCCTCAATGATGACGGGACCCGCTTGCAGCGGCTCGAGCACGCCGCCAATGCCGGCGCCGCCGGAAATATGGCAATTCTTGCCGATCTGGGCGCACGAGCCGACGGTCGCCCAGGTGTCGATCATGCTGCCGGAATCGACGAAAGCGCCGAGATTGACGAAGCAGGGCATCAGCACCACGCCAGGCGCGATATAGGCGGAATACCGGACCACCGAGCCCGGAACGGCGCGAAAACCCGCCGCGCGGAAGCGCTTTTCGTCCCAATGATCGAATTTCGAGGGGACCTTGTCCCACCATACAGCGTGGCCCGGTCCGCCCGGGATTTCGCTCATATCGTTAAGACGAAAGGACAACAACACCGCTTTTTTGAGCCATTGGTTGACGTGCCAGGTGCCGTCGCTTGCCCGCTCCGCCACGCGGGCAGCGCCGCGATCCAACAGGTCAAGCGCCTGTTCGACCGCTTCGCGGACGGCGCCTTTGGTAGCCGGCCCCACTGCTTCGCGGCGATCAAAGGCAGAATCGATTGTTTCGGCGAGCTCGGCTGAGGACATCAGGCAGATCCGTGTGGCGGTTTTTCGGGGCGTTCTTGATCGATGTCAAGCAATTGCAGGACCGCACGCGTTAACCGAAATCGATGATCGGCGTCCGGCGCTGGTAAGGAAGTTGGAACTATTCTTGCATGGTCGCCGGCGGCTATTGCTACCAAAAAAGGACCTGCAATGATTACGATGGGTATAGGCGTTGTTGCCGGCATTTTTTACTGGCTGGCCTCGTACAAACTGGCGTTCTCGATACTGGTTGACGCGATCATTTACGGTGGGCTCGGCATCCTGCGCGGCGACAATCACGCGCGTCCGCTTTTTCGCGGCGATTCGGAGTTCACTGTGGCCGTGCTGATGCCGGTCGCCTGGCACATCGGCAGGCTGGCGGGCTATCTTTGAACTCCCGAAATGCCGCGCAGGAATGCGGTGAGATCGTCGGTTACATAATCGACATGCGCGGAATCGCGTCCGGCGAGCTCCCATTCCTCCCGCAGCACCACTTGCGCGCCTTGCGGAGCGACCAAAACTGTCGTCATCCCGAGCGCATGCGGTACTTCGAGGTTGCGCGCAAGGTCCTCGAAGATCACGGCGCGGCTTGCATCGACGAGGTGCCGCGCCAGGAAGCGCTCATAGACGCCGCGGCGCGGCTTCGGCTCGAGGTCGGCGGCCCTGATGTCGAACACATCGTCGAAGTGGCGCTCGATCCCGATCCGCCGCATCACCGCATCGGCATGACTGCGCGTGCCATTGGTGAGAATGAATTTGCGGCCCGGCAGCCTCGCAATCGCGGCGCCGAGCGCCGGATTGGGCGTCAGCGGCGAGTGATCGATCTGATGCACGATCTCGAGGAACTTGTCCGGGTCGAGACCGTGCTCCTCCATCAAGCCGCGTAGCGTCGTGCCGTAGCGGCGATAATAGTCCTTTTGCAGCCGAAACGCCTCTTCGTGCGTGACTTTGAGGAAATCGACGATGTAGTCGCGAATGCGAACATCGACCTGTTGCCACAGATTGAGATGATGCGGATAAAGGGTGTTGTCGAGATCGAAGATCCACGTCTCGACGGTTTTGAAATTTGCCGCTTCGGTGTGCGGCTGGTTTTCCGATTGCTGCCCCGACTCTTTCTTGCCATCTTTGTCGCCGAGGAAGTCCGGTTTGTCGCCGAGGAAGTCCGGTCGCCGCCGAATCATCGAAAATGAATCCAAAAATGGGAACCATGCCGCACCGTAAGCGATCGATGCGACGCGCCTTGCGTAAATCTATGCCATTCGTATGGGCGTTGCTAATCGGCACTTTGGCCGGCGGCTGCGTCGCCGCACTCGCGGTATTCGCGGCGCATTCTTGAAGATCAGTCAAAAGAGGATGGCGATCAGCTCGCCTCGCGCCAAGCGGTCGCCGGCAACAGGCCTTTTAACGCTCCGTCGTGCAACCGGACCGGATCGCGTTCGCCCTCCATCGCCAAGCGCAAGACGCAGCGCGCCAGTTCGTCCGGCTTGACGGTTTTGTTGCCGATCGCCTTGAGCGTCAGCCACGCCTCGTCGAAAGCCGCTTCCAATAGCACGAGCGTTTGCGGATCGAAGGAGCTGTTGTGGAAGCCGCGCATTGCTCCACCTTCGAACTTTTCTACGGACGATTTGCGTGATTAGCGAAGCTTCCGCGCAAGCTTCAGCACCAACTTGGCCGGACGATGGCACAACGGCGCGATTCGGATCAACAGCATTTGAACGGTTCGAGCCGTGTTCCATCCGCGAAGGGCGAACTGTTTTCACCGCGGCGTGAATCGTGCGGTTTCGTTCCTATGCACTCAGGCGCGGGAGCAGCCGCGCCGCATTGCCACTGGAAATTGCAGCCAGATCCTCCGGCCGCAGCGTATGCCGCAGGTTTTCGACCTGATTGAGCGGATAATACGGGTAATCACTTCCGAAAGTGATTTGTGACATTGGTATGAGACTGGTCAACGCCGCCATCGATGACGGATGGGTCGCATTCGCGGTGTCGTAATAGAGCCGGCGAAATTCGGCCTCGATGCCGTCAGGCGCAAAACGGTCACGATTTCCGGCGCGATCGAAAAACGACTCGATACGGCCGGCCAGCATCGGAATGGTGCCGCCGGCATGGGAGAACAACCATTTGATGTCGCGCATCTGCGCCAATGTCCCGCCAACCAAAAGACTCACAATCGTGCGCGTCGTATCGTGGGGCACTTCGATCACCGCGGGGAACGCGCCGATGTTGATTCTGCCACAGCAGCTCGCGACCAGCGGATGGACGTAGACCACCGCTTTGCGCCGATTCAGCTCCTCGAAAACGGGCCGGTAGGTCGGATCGCCGAGCCATTTATCTCCGTAATTCGTTTGTAGATTGACGCCATCGGCCTTGAGCGTATCGAACGCATATTCGATCTCCTTGAGGGTGGCGTCGATGTCGAGCATCGAGAGCGGCGCGAACAGGCCGTAGCGGCCGGGCCGATCGCGCACCATTTCGGCCGCGAAATCGCAGCACAATCGCGCCATGTCGTGGGCGGCCTGCGCGCCAGCGTCGAACCAGGTCCCAGGCGTCGAGGCAAGCGACAAAATGCTTGTCGTGACGCCGTTCTTATCCATCGCCTCGAAATCCTGATCGCGGGACCAGGCGAGCTGAACGCCGAAGTGCGGAATTTTGCGCTGATCCTCCCAGTCGGCCCACGCTTTCTGATAAGTCGGCGGATAAAAATGATAGTGCGTATCGATCAGCTTCGATCCGTCGGCCGCGGCCGCGTGGCCGCGCATCGTGAAAGTCGTCGCCGCGCAGGCCGCCGAGGCCGCTGCCAGAAATCTGCGGCGCGATGAATGATGATGCTCGGAATGGCAATGCGAATTTTTCGCGAACGCTTCCCCGTTCATGACGTACTCCCGGACCGCTCCTCGGCTCGATGGTACATCATCAGCGGTGCCGGACAATTGGAGCTCGTCCGAATCTGGGCGCGCTATCGCCATACCTGAAATGCAACGAGGCCGGCGAGCATGATGACCACGCCCAGCGCCTGTACCGGCGTAATGACCTGGCCGAGCACCAGGGCGCTGACAATCGTCGCCGTTAAAGGCTCCAGATGCATGATCACCGCGGTGCGAAACGCTCCGATGCGGACGGTTGAGAGAAATACGAACAGGATTGCCGCCGTGGTGGCGAGGCTAAGCGCCACGAGATAAGTCCAGGCCAAACCCGAATGCGGCAGGTTCCATGCGCGTTGCGCGAATGTCGCCGCTAAAAAGATGACCGTCGACGACAGCATCGAATACCAGGTGGTGAGGCGCGCGTCGGCGCCGACCAGATAAGCGCGCGTCACCAGCAAAACCGCGGTGCGGCAGGCGGCGGCCCCGATCGCGTATGCCACGCCCACTGCGGCAAACCCGGCAGGATGCGCTTCGATCAGCAAGGCGAGCCCACAGAAGGCAACGATAGCGCAAAGCATCCCCTTCCAGCGCAACGGCTCAAGGCCGGCGGATGCGGCGGTCAAACCGGTCAAGAGCGGATAAGTGAAATAGGAAAGGATTGCGGTCGGCACGTCGATCGCTTCGATTGCCTTGAACAAGCAGAAGATCAGTCCGGCAAAAATAATTCCAACGACCATCGAGATGACGCGCACCTGGACGTTGGCTGTCGGGCGGCGCCCGAAACGAAACCAGGTCGCTACGAAAGCAAGGCCAACCAGACTGCGGAACGACAGCATTGAGACGACGTCGACTCCGCCCGCCAGCACGATTTTTGCCAGCACATCGGAGATGCCGAGCGAGGTGCCCGCGGCAATGCCGGGCGCAAGCCGGTGCAAGCGGTCGCGAAGCGGGGACGCGTTCATTAGCCGTCAGCAGCGCGGCGAATTATCGGCGGAATAAAGTGCCGGCGCCGTGCTCGGTGAACAGTTCGAGCAGCACCGCGTGCGGCACTTTGCCGTCGAGGATGACAACGGCTTCGACGCCGCGTTCGAGCGCATCGATGCAGGTCTCGACTTTGGGAATCATTCCTCCGGAAATCGTTCCGTCGGCGATCAGGCGGCGCGCCTCATCGGCGGTAAGCTCCTTGATCAGCTTTTTCGATTTGTCGAATACGCCGGCAACGTCGGTGAGCAGCAACAGACGCTTGGCCTTGAGCGCACCGGCGATTGCGCCGGCGAAGGTGTCGGCATTGACGTTGAAAGTGCCGCCATCGGCCGCGGCCGCGACCGGCGCTAGCACCGGAATGAGCTGGCGGCCGAGAACCTGATCCAACACCGTGGTATCGACCTTCTCCGGCTCGCCGACAAAGCCAAGGTCCACGATCTTTTCAATGTGCGAATCCGGATCGACCACGGTGCGCGTGAGCTTGCGCGCCACGACCATATTGCCGTCCTTGCCACAAAGGCCGATGGCCTTGCCGCCGGCTTCGTTGATGTAGCCGACCATTTGCTTGTTGATCGAGCCGGCAAGAACCATTTCGACGACTTCGAGCGTCGGTCCGTCGGTGACCCGCAGCCCACCGGCAAATTGCGATTTGACGCCTAGCTTTTTCAGCATGGCTTCGATCTGCGGCCCGCCGCCATGCACCACGACCGGATTGATCGCAGTCTGCTCCAACAGCACGATGTCGCGGGCGAATTCGCGCGCCAAATGCTCGGCGCCCATGGCATGACCGCCGTATTTCACCACGACGGTCGCCTCGTCGTAGCGCTGCATATACGGCAGGGCTTCCGCCAGGATCTGAGCCTGCTGAACTGGCGTCACGTCCATGAAGGAACTCCTGTGCCGGATGGGGCTATTTAGCCGCGGGAGGCAAGCCGAGGAAGGGGAAATCGGTCGAGAAGCCACAGGAACATCAAAGCGCGGTTTGCGCCACACCTTTTATTTGGTTCGTCTTTAAGGCTCTCACGACACCGGCAGACCGCGTTCCGCGGCGAGCCGCACGATCGCGGCGCGTAAGCTCTCGATCCCTTCGCCACTGCGGGCGGAGGTTGCGATCAGATCGGGAAATGCCGCCGGTCTTTTGCCAATCGCAGCTTTGATGGCGTTGCTGCGCGCAGTCAGCGCCGCCTCGCTAACTTGGTCGCATTTCGTCAGCACGATCTGGTGGCTGACGGCGGCTTGGCTTAGCGCGCCAAGAATCTCTTCATCGCCCGGCTTTAGCCCGTGGCGCGAGTCGACCAGCACATAAACGCGCGCCAAGTCGGCGCGCATCTGCAGATAGCCGCGGATCAGCCGCGACCAAGCGGCGACCTTTGCTTTGCCAGCGGCGGCGTAGCCATAGCCCGGCATGTCGACGAGCGCGAGCGAATGCCGCGAGTTGCCGAAGAACAGCAATTCCTGCGTGCGGCCGGGAGTGTTGGAGGTGCGAGCCAAGGCGCGGCGGCCCGTGAGCGCATTGATCAATGACGATTTACCGACATTGGAGCGGCCGGCAAAGGCGATCTCGATCCCGGTAGATGGGGGCAGCGCATCGAACGAGCCGGCGGCGCCGAGAAACTTCCACTCTGCCGCAAACAAACGTCGACCGGCTTCCAGCTCCGCGGCGGAAAAACCATCGGACTGCGTCGTTCGGCTCACTGGACCGCGCCTTTTGCGCGTGTCATTGGAACTAAAACTCGGGCGTGCAGTTCCTTCCCAGGCCGGGCCTGTGCGCGCGTCCGGTCAATACGGGAGGAGGAAATGGACGACTGGTCGAGCATTCGGCTGTGCGACGTTGTGAATCTCATCCTCGGCGGCGTCCTGTTCTTTTCACCGTGGCTTTTTGATCTGTCTGCCGGAGCCCAATGGCAGACCGCGTCGATCGTCGGCATCATTATCGCGGTGCTGTCGATCGCAGCGCTCGCCTGCTTTGCGGTCTGGGAAGAATGGTTTCTTCTGGTTGCCGGAATCGGGCTGATCGTATCGCCCTGGCTGCTCGGCTTCCAGAACAGCGACGCGATGATCATCAACGTGGTGATCGGCGTCACCGTCGCGGTATTGGCGGCCTTCGAAGTATGCCTGACGCGCGAAGACAAAGCGCAAGTCACGGCCACCGAGTAATCGGCTTTCGGCAAGCCAGGGAATCAAAAGGGGGACACACGCTGTCCCCCCATTCCAGGCCGCTTGATCAAGATCTTTAGGCCAGTTCCTCGGCGTATTGCAGGCGCCAATCGTTTGACGCGGGGGCATAGGCCGGATTCTTGGCGACGCCTTGATACCGCGCTGCCGCTGCCACTGCCGAAATTCCAATCTGCCCATAGCGGGCATCAAGCGCCGGCCGGGCTTGGCCGTTGCTGTCGGAAATCTCATGTCGTTCAGCCGTTTGGCTCATTGTTCTGTTACGCCCGGCAGTCGCATTCGGCATACCAAACCCCGTTCGTTTCCTCTGTGGATTGGTGGAGCTCTAGGCGGTGAGTGAGGCGGAAATGGGCGGCAAATCGTGCCTTGCCGTGACATTGCCGTTCGGACAACTACCTTCGCCGTGCCTGGTAAACCCCCGCTTAACGGCTCGGGATCATATTTCTCGCGAAATTCGGGTTTAGGTTCTGGGGGTGGAGTTGGGGTTATCCACCTAGGCCACTGGGAACTGCGGCATTCCTGCAACACTCGGCGCGGACCTTGCCGCGAGTGGCCGGTAACGTCTGGCACCGCCGGGACGGTTTGGGGTATTGGGAGTTCACGGGTGTGGGTTGACCGGCCGCACGGCCGGGCGGTGGGAGAGTCAACGCGTTATGATGGTACGTGGCATCGCTTTCATCATCATCGGACTTGCGTTGGGTGGCTGCATGCAAGAGACGCTGCAGCCGTCGTCACAGGCCAGTTGGAATGCGCGCGACAAGCAGTTGATGTCTAATCTGCCTTACGCGCAGGCCTCAATTCCCGAGCCCTACCAGCGCCATATCGTCGACTTTACGCGCAAGGAAGCGCCCGGAAGCATCGTCATCGATAGCGACAGCAAGTTTCTCTACTACGTGCTGCCGAAGGGGCAGGCGATCCGCTACGGCATCGCGGTGGGCGAAGACGCGCAGGCCTGGAGCGGAATCGCCAAGGTCGGTCGCATGGAAGAATGGCCGGCCTGGGTGCCGACGTCGGGCGAGCAGGCTCGGCTCGGTCCGTTGCCGGCCTATGTCACCGGTGGCCCGCATAATCCGATGGGCGCCCGCGGCATGTACCTCTATTCCGGGAACAAGGACACGTTGTACCGGATCCACGGCACCAACCAGCCTGAATATATCGGTCAGGCGATTTCGTCCGGCTGCATCCGAATGACCAACGAGGACGCCATCGATCTCTATAGCCGCGTCAAAGTCGGCACCATCGTTGTCGTGCTGGCGCCCAAGCAGAATGACTCGCCCTTCGGTGCGATGATAGCGGCGGGTCCGGATCCGAAGGCCCGCCGCACGAATTGATTGCGGGAATCTTCGAAAGAACAGCGATCGGCGCCGGCATAGTCCGGCGCCGTTTTGTTTTCGCGACATTCGATCTCAGAACGGATGATCACGCCTGATCGAGGCGCTCGCGCCGGACCCAATCGAGGGTGTTATCAAGCGCGCTGGTGAGGCGATCGAACAGCTGATCGATCTCGGCGTCGGTGATGATCAGCGGCGGGCACAAGGTGAGTACATCGCCCATCACCGCGCGCACGATCAGGCCCTCGTCTTCGGCAAAGCGCACCGCGCGCGGGCCAACGCCTTGCGCTGGCGCGAAGGCTTGCCGGGTCTTTTTGTTTGCTACCAGTTCGACGCCGCCAATAAGCCCGAGCCCGCGCGCCTTGCCTACCAGCGGATGATTGTTGAGCGCGGCGAGGCGCGTCTGGAACTGCGGCGCACGCTGCGCGGCGCGCTCGAATATCCGCTCGCGCGCATAAATTTCGATTGCTTTGAGCGCGACTGCGGCGGAAACGGGATGGCCGCCATAAGTAAAGCCATGACCGAAGGCGCCGATCTTTTTACTTTCAGAAAGCAGCGCCTGATACATGATCTCGGGAATCATGACGCCCGCGATCGGCGCGTAGGCCGAAGACAGCGCCTTGGCCACCGAAATCGCGTGCGGTGCGAATTTGAGCTTCTCGCAACCAAAGGCGGTGCCGAGTCTGCCGAAGCCGCAAATCACCTCGTCGCTCACAGTAAACACATCGTACTTGGCGCAGACCGCCGTGATCTTTTCGAAATAGCTTTGCGGCGGCACGATCACGCCGCCCGCGCCCATCACCGGTTCGGCGATGAAAGCCGCCACTGTGTCGGGACCTTCCTTGAGGATCAGCGCCTCCAGCTCGGCGGCAAGCCGGCTTGCAAACGCCTCCTCGGTCTCGCCCTCTTGCGCGAAGCGGTAGTGATGCGGACAGCCGGTGTGCAAAAAGCCCGGCAGCGGCAGGTCGAAATCGCGGTGGTTCACGGGCAAGCCGGTGAGCGACGCGGCCGCCAGTGTCACGCCGTGATAGGCTTTGACCCGGCCGATGATTTTCTTCTTTTGCGGCCGGCCCAGTGCGTTGTTGAGGTACCAGACAAGCTTGACCTGGGTGTCGTTGGCCTCCGAGCCGGAATTGCAAAAGAATACCTTTGAGATTGGGACCGGCGCGATCTCCTTCAGTTTCTCCGCAAGCTCGATTGCCGGGTCGTGGCTGCGGCCGGTGAACAGGTGGGCAAAGGAAAGCTTGCGCATTTGCGCGGCGGCCACCGCGACAAGTTCTTCATTGCCGTAGCCGAGCGCCGTGCACCAAAGCCCGGCCATGCCTTCGATATAGGGCTTGCCCTCGGTGTCATAGACATAGATGCCTTGCGCCCTCTCGATGATGAGCGGTCCGGTTTCGCGGAAGCTGGCGAGATTGATGTAAGGATGCACCAGCGTTTCAACGTCGCGGGCGGCCAGATTGCTGAGCGGAGGCATGGGATCCTTCGGTGCGGGTGTTTGATCGCGAGTGCGGCCGGACTTGTACGCTTTCTTGGGCCGCTTTGATGTCATCGCGGCGCGGCGGGCGCAAGCCACACCCCCCGCTGGCCAGAGGTTAATTGCGCGCGTTCATTTTGTTTCGGATTTTTTCGTCCGACTCGTCAGATTAGCCGCGAGCGGCCGCGGCCGTGGCAGGGGGACTTCGTCGGCAGCGAGCGCGCCTGCCGGTTCGGCTTCTTCGCCTGCCTCGCCGGCTGGCGGTGCCGATCTGGCCTCGACCGGCGGCGGCTCGCGCACGTCCCATTGGCATAGCTTATAGCCGTTGCGGCGTTCGGCGAGATCGAGATGCACATGCTCCTCGTGATAGCCGTCCGATCCGGGGCCGAGGACGGTCGAAAATCGCGCACAGGCGCTGGCGCGGATTTTTTGTCGCAAGTCTTTCGCCACGCCGATGTCCGTCAAATTAATTTCGCGGCCATCGGCCAGCTTGAACCCGCGCACATCGAGTGCGTCGGCGCGGCCGTGCTCGCTTAGGGCCGCGGCGCGCAGGCGATTGCGTCCGCGGCATTCGTAGGAATCGAAATTGTCGAGGATGCGCAGCGGCGGTCCGGATTCCGCAAGCGTGGGCGCGACATCATCGCGCAGCCAACCCGCCACTTGCTCGGCCATCGGACAGCGCAATGTCGCCGGCGGGGTCAGCGCCACTTTCGTCTGATCGGGCAACACTACCGCCTGCAGCTGCACGGCGTCGGCTGCGCCGCAGTCGCCTGGGCCGATCAGCGTGCCGAGCGACTGAAAGGTGGCGACCTTGGCCAGCCGCAGCTGACAGGCCGACGGGGTTGGCGGCGCCGCGTCCGCGCTGCCGGAATCGGGAAACGAGGCATAGGTCTCCTGCGGCGGCGCGAACTGCTCCGGGAGCACAAGTGGCAGCGCGCGCGGCTGCGGCGTTGAATGGGTGGAACGGGCTTGCTGGGACCATGCTCCGGTACCGGGATGCGCCCCGATCTGTGCCCCGGTCTGGGCGCCTGTTTGCGCCGCGGCGCTCGCTATGGCGATAGCCAGGAGCAGCACAGTTACGGCAGCAGCAGCTTTCACGCGGACGTCCACGGTGCAATCGCAGTTGTTCTGGGAGGATAGGCTGGTCATCGTTAAAGCATGGCCGGGAGGAGTGAAAGCTATTTTGGTGAGTTTTAGGGCTCCGGGGGGAGTTTGCCTTGGCGCAACATCAGATTAATTTTGGCGGGCGTCGACCGTTCCTGCTAAGGCGCAGACGGTCCAATGCGAAAGCGCTGTCGCCCGGTCGTGCAGCGAAAGGGAGGTAACCCATGCTTGGCCTGATGCAGGACTGGCCGCTGTTGTGCCATCGCATCATTGATCACGCCGCCATAAATGCCGGCGAGCGGCCCGTGATCTCGCGATCCATCGAAGGGCCGATGCACACGACCAATTACGCCGAAATCCGCAAACGGGCGCTGCGTGTGGCGCAACGGCTCGAACGCGACGGCCTGCGGCTTGGCGACCGGGTGGCGACGCTGGCGTGGAATACCTGGCGGCACCTTGAGACCTGGTACGGAATTTTGGGCATCGGCGCGGTCTATCATACGGTCAATCCCCGCCTGTTCACCGATCAGATCGCCTGGATCATCAATCACGCCGAGGACCGCGTGATCATGACCGACGTCACGTTTCTGCCGATCCTCGAGAAGATCGCCGAGCGCATTCCGACCATCGAGCGCACGATCGTTTACTGCGATGCTGCGCATATGCCGGCAACCTCGCTCCGCAACGCGGTGCCCTATGAGGACTGGCTGGCGGAGGCCGATGGCGATTTTGCCTGGAAGTCCTTTGACGAAAATACTGCGGCGGGCATGTGCTACACCTCGGGCACCACCGGAAACCCCAAGGGCGTGCTCTATTCGCATCGGTCCAATGTGCTGCATGCGATGACCGCATCGCGCCCGGATATGATCGGACTGTCGGGCCGCGACATCGCCATGCCGGTTGTGCCGCTGTTTCACGCCAACGGCTGGGCTATCGGCTTTGCCGCACCCATGGCGGGCGCCGCGCTGATTTTGCCAGGGCAAAAGCTGGACGGTCCGTCGATCTACCAGTTGCTCACCGAATACAAGGTCACCTGCACCGCGGCCGTACCGACGGTTTGGCTGGGATTGCTGCAGGATCTGGAGAAGACCGGCGGCAAGCTGCCCTATTTGCGCCGCGTCGTGATCGGCGGCTCAGCCTGTCCGCGCGCCATGATCAAGACCTTCCAGGAGGTGTACGACGTCGAGGTCACCCATGCCTGGGGCATGACCGAAATGAGCCCGCTCGGCACCACCTGTTCGCTCAAGGCGGAATATGCCGAGCTTAAAGGCGATGCGCTTCTCGACGTCTTGCAAAAGCAGGGACACTCGCCATTCGCGGTCGAAATGAAAATTACCGACGACGAGGGACGCCGCATGCCGTGGGACGGCAAAACATTCGGGCGGCTGAAAGTCCGCGGTCCCGCGGTCGCCAAGGCCTATTTTAAGGACGACAGCAATCTCCTCGACGAAGAGGGATTTTTCGACACTGGCGACGTCGGCACGATCGATCACTATGGCTATTTGAACATCACCGATCGTTCCAAAGACGTGATCAAATCGGGCGGCGAATGGATTTCGTCGATTGAGCTCGAAAATATCGCCGTCGGTCATCCCAAGGTCGCGGAAGCCGCCGTGATCGGCATCCGCCACCCGAAATGGGATGAGCGGCCTTTGCTGGTGATCGTGCTGAAGGCCGGCCAGAAGGCAAGCAAGGAGGAAATGCTGAGCTTTCTTGAGGGCAAGATCGCCAAATGGTGGATGCCGGACGATGTCGCTTTCGTTGCCGAAATTCCGCACACCGCAACCGGCAAGATTCAAAAAACGGCGTTGCGGGCTCAGTTCAAGGATTACGTGCTACCGAGTGCGGCGGCGTGAAATTCTAGAGCGCGGCGCTAAACGAAGATGAAGGCCAAGAGCTCCTTATTTCGCACTGCAATAATGCCGTGGTAGGATGCGGATGATGCATAACTGAGTGAATTTCCACTCGCCTTGGTGGCTCATTTTTCCGATCAAGTACATGTGATTACAATGTCTTAGTAGAGAAGTTCGGCGGGCACTTTTTCGCCGCAGGAATTTCATTCTCTGCCACACCAGATTTTTAGCATATTGCGACGCACAATGGTCACAATTCGCTGGCCATAGCGCGGGCAGTTCGCGAGCCGCGGACTCAATCACCCTTCCCATCAACAATCAGACAGGATGGTCATGGCTGTTTCTAGCCTTAAGAAAACTGTGTTTGCTTCGGCTCTCATCGCTTGCGTCGCCGGGGTACCGCTTACGGCGCTGGCGCAGAGTGGAATCGCCTCGGTTTATGGGTATGGCCGTACCGCCAACGGCGAACATGTATCGCCTGGCGCGCTGACGGCTGCGCATCGCACGCTGCCGTTCGGCACGATGGTACGCGTCACCAACAAGAGCAGCGGGCGCTCGGTCGTGGTGCGGATCAACGATCGCGGGCCCTTCGTTCGCGGCCGCATCATCGATCTGACGCCGGCAGCGGCGCGGGCGCTGGGTTTTTCCGGCCTCGCCAATGTGGAGGTCGACGTCGTCGGCCGCAGCTGAGTTAACAAGCCAACGGCTAGGCCAAGCACGGGGACGGGAGGCGCAGGCCTCCCGTTTTTATTTGTACTAACAAATCTAATTAGCCCGTCGCCTCGGAGCGTTCAATGGCGGCGCGGGCGCCGCGAAAACTACTCCGCCGGCTGTTTGGGTTTCTGTTTGACGAAGGTGCTCTTGAGATTATCCCAAAGCTCGATCTTGGCGCCGTTGCGACGCATGATGACGCTCTGCTGGATCACCGAGAGCGTATTGTTCCAGGCCCAGTAGATCACCAGCCCCGCCGGGAATCCGGCCAGCATGAAGGTGAAGATCAGCGGCATCCAGTTGAAGATGATCTGCTGGGTCGGATCCGGCGGCGCCGGATTGAGCTTCATCTGCACCCACATGGTTACGCCCATGATCGCCGGCCACGCGCCGAGATGCAGGAAGCTCGAATACAGCCCCGGATCGAACGGAATGAGCCCGAACAGATTGAAGATGTTGGTCGGATCCCCCGCGGAAAGATCGTGAATCCAGCCGTAGAAAGGCGCGTGCCGCATTTCGATGGTGACGAACAACACTTTGTACAGCGAGAAGAACACCGGAATCTGAATCGCGATCGGTAAACAGCCGGCGACCGGATTGATCTGCTCTTTCTTGTAGAGCTCCATCATCGCCTGCTGCTGCTTCGCCCGGTCGTCGGCATAGCGCTCCTTGATCATGGCCATTTGCGGCTGCACTGCCTTCATCTTGGCCATCGACGCATAGGATTTGTTCGCAAGCCAGAAGAACGCGATCTTCACCAGCACGGTGACGATCAGGATGGCGATGCCGAAATTGCCGACGAGGTGGAAGAAATAGTCGAGCGCCAGAAACATCGGTTTGGTGATGAAGTAGAACCAGCCCCAATCGATCAACAGATCAAAATGATTGAGATGGAGCGCCTGGTTATAGCCGCCGGGTCCAACCGGAAAATCGATGCCAACGACCGAGACTTCCTTGGCACCGGCGAACAAGCGCGCATTGGCGCTCCCAGTCGCGCCCGGCGCGATCGTCTGCGGCTGCAAGAGATAATCGGTCTGATAGGTGTTGAGCCCGCCCGCTTCGCCGGCGGAAAAACGGGCGCGCACCTTGGCGTCGGTGTCCGGCAATAACGTCGCGGCCCAGTATTTATCGGTGATGCCAAGCCAGGCATTGGTGACATCCCAGGTCACCGACTTTTTGTCGGCGATTTTCTTATAAGTCTCTTCCTGCAGGCCCTGATCGCCCATCACGCCGATCAGGCCTTCATGCAGAATGTAGTAACCCTGGACTTGCGGCGTGCCATGCCGCGAAATCAGTGCGTAGGGAAACAGCGTCGCCGGGTTGCCGCTGTTGTTCGCGACATCGTCCTTGATGATGAAGAGATAATGCTCGTCAACGGCGATGGTGCGGGTGAAGATGAGTCCTTGGCCGTTGTCATAGGTCAGCATCACCGGGTGGCCGACGCCGAGCGCACCGGTGCTCCGCTGCGTCCATACGGTGTCGGGACCAGGCATGGCCGTATTGCTTCCGGCCGCCGGCACCCAGCCGAATTCGGCATAGAAGGCGTCCGGCGCGCCGGACGGGGAGAACAGCACGATCGGCGGCGACTTCGGATCGGTCTCTTCGCGATATTGGGTGAGCGTCAGGTCGTCGATGCGGCCGCCCTTAAGATCGATGCTGCCGCCCAGCCGCGGCGTCTCGATCGCGATCCGCGGCGAGGAAGCGATCACCGCTTCGCGCGAAGCGGCTTGCGCCTGGGCCGATGGTGCGCCGGCTCTGGGCGTTCCCGGCACTTCCGGCGTTGCCGGCTGCGCGGCGTTCGGCGCCGACGCGCCTGGTTGCGTTGATCCCGGCTGCGGCTTGGATTGCTGTTGCGCCTGTTGTTGGGTTTCCTGGCGTTGCCGGTCCCTTTGGGGATAGCCGATGAAATACTGCCAGCCAACAATCACGAGCAGCGACAACACGACGGCCAGAATGGTGTTCTTGTGCTCGCTCATTCAATGCTCGTGCTGACTGGTCCGGTTTTGGCGACCGATTTGGCGCTTGCCCCCGCCG
>JBKPIZ010000227.1:0-4945 GCA_046730495.1 Pseudomonadota bacterium | reverse complement strand
GCCGGCGCATCCTCAATGCCGAAGACCCTCATGGGCAAACCGAGTTCGGCCGCCAACTTCTCGATCGGCCCGGCACGCCGACCGGCCAGCACCGGGTTCAGACCACGTCGCCTCGCCTCCGCGGCCACAAGATGCCCCGTGTAGCCGTTGGCGCCGTAAATCATCCACTCGGTGCGGCCGGACATAGCTGTCAATTCTACTGCTCTTTGGGCCTCATCGCGCGTGAGGACCTTAGCCGCAACAGCGGCGACCAGGGTCGTCCTGGAAGTAGAGGTTAGAAGGGCCTAGGAGCGGGTCGCTGGCACGATCAATAAAGTTTACTGGCGGCGGTGGTTTGCTCCAGGCGCACGCAAAGAACCCAGATGCTGCGCGCGTCTCAGCTGATGACGTGGGGTGGGATTTCATTGGCGTCGGGGAAAGAGACATCGTCGCGGTCCATGAAGGTCCTCCGGCAGAGCAGGCGGCCGCTCATAGCAATTGCTTTTATGCATCATGCACGCAGCGACTTGATGACGCGCCATAAGCTCGATAGTTGCCTTGGTTCGGGCACCGTGCCCGTAATTGCCATTCCGCTTGCCTTCAGGCGCACCCCGCAGACTGACCAACCGTTACAAAAATCTTTTGGAAAAACGGGATTCACAAATGCGTCAACAAGGCCGAAATCGCCGCCAAGTACCGCTACCTGACAAAGGCATGGGGGCGGGGACGACCACCTTTAGGGCAGTTTTGAAAATGGGACACGCTCGCGACACGCGCGCTTGTTGGCGATGCGCTTGCGATCGAGCGCGCGACGCGCAGCCGATGCCGTGATGTTTGTCCAACTGATGTCCAGACAGCTGGTCTAAGCCTCTGATTCGTTGATATCGTTGAGCTTTTCATCGCCTGAGTCAGAATCGGGAAGCGCATGGGAAGCTGGAGGCGGCAATTGCTTGGGCGTGACGCCCTCGACCCAGCGCTGGCCGTCGGGCATGACGATGATTCGAGTGACGGGGGAACCACCTTTACGGCTGCACCATCGAGGCGACCGCTGCTGCGGTCTCGCCGGATGCCAGCCGGGCCAGGATTGCTTCACGTTCAGTTTGTGGTGTGCTGCCGTCGAGATGTTCGGCTTTAACGCCTGACCCAACGAGTTCTCGGACGATATGGACTGAATGCGCAATATCGACCGCGAACATGACGGTGCGGCGCCGCTGGGCGTGGCGCAGCCAATGTTCGACCACATCGCCGACCAGCGCATCGGTGTCCATCCGAGCGGATAGCTGATTGATCTGATAATCGCCTGTCGATGCGACCTCGACGCCACGCAAGTCAGGTGGTGCCGGCGCAAATATCTTCGGTTTGACCAAATGCCCAAGCGCAATGAGTTCGCCGATCTGCGGACACTCGATCATGGTCTCGAATATGTTGCCGAGTCCGCGACCGTCGCCACGACATGGCGTGGCTGTCAGGCCGATAATGATCGCATTCGGATATGCTTCGATAATTCTCTGATAGGTCATCGCCCGGCAGTGATGGCATTCATCGAAGATCACGATCTCGGCGGGTGGCAATTCCATCGTCGTTGCCCGAACCGCTCTGGCATGCAGCGTTTGAATGCCGGCGACTTGAACCATCGCCTGCGGTCGAGCGTCTTTGTCTCGTCCTGCTTTGATGATGCCGGCGATAATGTCGAAGCTTTTGAGCTTGTCGCGAGCCTGTGTCAGTAACTCGTTGCGGTGAGCAATGAACAAAACTCGGTTGTACTCGGCGTTCGCTCGCCTAATGTTCTCGGCGGCAATGACAGTTTTGCCGGCGCCGGTCGGGGCGACGATGATGATGCGACGAATACCGGCAGCACTTTTCTGCTCATATTCGTTGATGACATTCTGCTGATAGTCACGGAGCTTCATCGTGGCCTCCGTGGCTTGGCAATGGCGCCGGCCTCGGCCGATCGGATCGTGCGCAAAATGTTTTTGATGCCGCCGTTATCGGGGTCGTCCATCAGACCATTAGCGGTGCAGGCGTCGATCAATTGCCGTTCGACATCGGCGCGATCGAGCTGGCCGGCATGGACAAAGCTGCAGCAGACTGAACGCAGAGCGATTGAGGGCGTGGTTTCGGCCGCCCTGTGCGGCGGCGGCAAGATCACGGATTTCATATTCGAGCGCAGCGTCGGCATAGGCAGGTGGGGACATATCTCCATGTCGCTTTGCCTCCCACCGCCGCACTGCTGCTTGTGCGCGTTCTCGGATCGACAGACGTTTCGGCGGCGGCGGCAACATCAGGATGAACTTGCCCGTTGGGGCTGGGAGCCAGTTCGACCCCTTGTCGGCACCGGGCGAAGTCGTTACCGGGCACAAGCCCGATCTTTGCGAAGCGCGCAACTTCTGGAGCATCTGCCGCAGAGGGTGCAGGGAAACGCCAGAGCAAGAGCCGTTGAGGCTGCCCTGGATGCTCTCGAAGGTATTTTAAACGATATTGGGCTCACCCCACGATAGATGAGTGATACCAGTGTTCTCAATGAGCGAATTACCGAAAATCGCAGTTGTCGTGTCCGTCGCATCATTTTTGGCGGTCAGCCCATTAGCACTACACGCTCAATCGGAATGTAATGCCCGGCAAATCCTCCAACCCGGCAATTGCATAGGCGATGATTTGGATGCTTTGGAAATAGAGTTGGCGAAACAAATCAATGATTATCGCCTGCGAAATGGTTTGCCTGCTATTCCTCTATCACCCGCACTCAGCTTGGTTGCCAATCGTCACGTTAGAGACTTGGCGATGAATATTGGTAGGCTAACGCACGACTGGAGCAACTGTGCCATGACCGATTCGAACTGTATGTGGAAGGCCCCGCAGAGGCTCGGCACAAGTTATCCGGGCAATGGGTTTGAAAACGCTTACGGCGGTCCAAAAGGATCCCCAGCATCCCCGGCGGCCATCTTGGAGTCATGGAAAGAAGGAGGAAACGGCCCACATAACGATGTGATTCTTAATCGACAAGTCTGGTCGAATGTCCATTGGAGAGCCTTAGGGATAGGTATTTACGACGGCTTCGCCGCCATGTGGGTTGGATCGAAAACTGACCCGACGGCTGGGAACTAAACAGTCGCGTGCAATGTCCGCTTTGGGTCAAAAGCAGACATTGGATTGGTGGGCCGCTGATGTCCGCTTTACCCCCCAAAAAAAGCGGACATTCGCAGCCGCGATCGCCATGTCCGATCTTTTTCGTTATTTGATCTCCGTAATGGTTGCGTTCCCGCCGGGGACCTCGACAGCGTCGCCAACCCTTCCGCCAAGTACCGCGTGAGCGAGGGGAGAGACATAGGATATGGTACCCCGTGCGGGTTCGGCTTCGTCTTCGCCAACGATGCGGAATGTTTGCGCCCGACCGTCATCCCGCCGCACGGTCACCGTGGCCCCGAAATGTACTTCGTTTTTATTGGCTGAGGGCTCGATGACTTGCGCGGTCGATCGTCGTGCATTCCAGTATCGAAGTTCGCGTTGAGTTGCTGCGATCGCCGTGCGGTCATTTTTAGCTATCGCCGCTTTGTTTGCTGCTTCGAAGCGGCCAAGTGTCCGCTCGATCGCCGCGAGGCCTTCAGCTGTTACCAGATTGGGATGCGTCGACACCGGTCGATCCGGCAGATCGTCAATCTCGTGCTCGACTTCCTTAACGAACGCGCGGCTCATTGTCCTTGGCTTCGCTTCTATGTGCTTATCGGTACGGACGTGCAGACAACATCGGCCCGGACTATCTGTTCCCTCGTGATCGGGAAGCAGTGCTATGGCGACAATTGCATGCCCAAGCGGCCCACCGCCGGCAACTTTATAGCCGGTCTTCGAACGTCTATCCCAATCACCCCGCCCAGCAGGTTCAGTTCAATTCCTTCCACCCAACCGATCTTCAGGCCGAAATAGCCGGCCAGGTTAAGGAACATTCCCGTTCGCGACGGCGTAAGGCCGTACCACTCGCCATGGTACGGATAGTCTTTTCCAATTGCAGTGGGTGGCAGCACAGCATTGAGCTCTGGAATTGCATCCAAAGCGGCTTGCACAAACGTGTTGGAGTTTGGACCAGGCCAAGGATGATAATCGCCGTATGCTCGAAACTTATAAGTCTCGATCACGAAGCGTATCTTCGGAATCAACCTCTCAGCCTCGTCGCCGTCTACACTTAGAATGGTTTCCGGTAGAGCACCGAACCAGCGTACATCCGGCGCAAATCCATCCACCCGAATGGGCTCGCCCCAGGCAGTGTAGTCATAACGCGTGTAATGGGAGGCCTCTCGCTCTTTTACGATGATCCAGCTGTGCACCGCGAAGATTCCGCGCCAGCGAACGGTCCGCGCAGCATAAACCCGGATCAGCGCGTCCGGATGTTCAGAGGCGTTGGGCAGGAGTCCGGCGCTGGATCGATCCGCAGTTTGCCAATTTCCGCGGCGTTCACCCATAAGGTAATTGGCCGCGGAAATGACCACCGGCCCTATAATGAGGAGCAGGAAAACGAGGAAATATTTCACGGGAGAACGGCGGTGGGCTCAATCGGTGCACTCAGTATGTAGTTCGTGGGCCGCGTTCCGCTAGATAAGCGGATCGCTTGAGTCTTCTGGCCGTGTGTCCGCTTTGCCCCCAATAGCGGATTGGAACTCAGTCGTGAAATGTCCGCTTTGTGCCAATAGCAGACATTCGCCGTCTTTATTCGATCACCTCGTCGGCGCGGGAAATCAGCGCCTGGGGCATCGTGAGACCGAGTGCCTCGGCCGTTCTCTGGTTGATTATCAACTCCACTGCCGTGGCCTGTTGAACCGGCAAATCCGCCGGCTTTTCCCCTTTAAGGATCCGGCCCGTGTAATTGCCGACAGTCCGGAAACTTTGGGTGAAGCTAGTCCCGTAACTCAGAAGGCCGCCGGCGATAGCAAACTCGCGAAACTGATAGACGCTCGGGACCGCGTAACGAATTGAG
>JBKPIZ010000226.1:0-6793 GCA_046730495.1 Pseudomonadota bacterium | reverse complement strand
ACCTTCTGCCGCGAGGCCGCCACGTGCTCGCGTTCGAGACGCTCGCGCACCGCGTCGCGAAGCTTGGCGAGCGATTCCAGTCCGAGCGTTTTGGCAAAGTCATCGTCGAGGTTGAGGGCGCCCGGCGTTTCGACCTTCTTGGCAGTCACCGAAAACACCGCATTCTTGCCGGCCAAAGACTCGACCCGATAAGTTTCGGGAAATTTCACGTCCACCGTGCGGCTTTCCCCGGCTTTGACGCCTACAAGCTGATCCTCAAAACCCGGAATGAACTGGGCCGATCCAATCACCAGGGCTACGTCATCGCCTGAACCACCTTCGAATGGCGCGCCGTCGATGCTGCCTTGGAACGAAATCGTGACGCGGTCGCCCTTCGCTGCGGGCGCGCCGGCACTTTCGTTGAAGGGACGGTTCTGCTCGGCGATAGCCTGCAAAGCCTGATCGATTTCGGCATCCTCGACCGGAGCTGCAAGCCGCTCGAGCTTGATGGCTTTGAAATCGGCCAGAGCGATGGGCGGCACGATCTCCATCTCGACCGTGTAAGCGAGGTCAGCTTTGCCGGCGATGATGCCTTCGACCGCACCTTCCTCAGGCGGCAGGACCACTTTCGGCTCGGTTGCCAATTTGAGACCGCGCTCGGTCACGATCTGCGAATTGGCTTCACGCACGGCCGCTTCAATCACCTCCGCCATGGCCGATTTGCCGTAAAGGCGCTTGAGGTGAGCGACTGGCACTTTGCCGGGACGAAAACCCCGAAGTTGCACACGACCTTTGAGGTCGTCCAGCCGGGCATTGACCTTGGCTTCGAGATCAGTGGCGGGCACGACGACGCGAAATTCGCGCTTTAACCCCGCAGCGGCAGTTTCGGTTACTTCCATCGGCACTACTTTCACGGCCCATTTTGCGGACCAAAATATTTCGCCGTTTCCGGCATATCCCCAAATTCTGGGCCGAAATTCTGGAGAAACCGCCCGGCTGGTGCGGGCGGAGGGGCTCGAACCCCCACGACTTTCGTCACGGGATTCTAAGTCCCGCGCGTCTACCAATTCCGCCACGCCCGCAACATGCAGGCCGGCCCGCCGGCGCGCTTATATCATTTAAGCTGGACTGGCCACCACAAAATAGGCCGGATGCGGGCTGCCGGACTTAGCCAAACAAGGCACGATAGACGCCGGGCAGTTGCTCGGGCAGGTCCTCCGCGATCAGCCCAAGGCCGAACGCGCAAGCGGCCTCGCCATGGAGCCAAACCGCCGCCGAGGCCGCCTCAAATGCAGGCATGCCCTGGGCCAATAGGCCGGCCGTTATTCCGGTCAATACGTCACCGGCCCCTGCGGTCGCCAAAAAGGCGGGCGCATTCGCTGCAATCGAGGCGCGGCCGTCCGGACCGGCCACGACCGTATCGGGCCCTTTGAGGAGAACCACGGCGTCGATCAGTTCTGCGGCGCGGCGCGCCCTTTCCAACTTCGATCCTACTTTAGTATCCGCATCCAAGGCATGGAAATAACGTGAAAACTCTCCCTCGTGAGGCGTCAGGATCGTGGCCCATTCGCCCCTCGCCTGGACGGCTGTGGAGAGCCGCTGCGGGGAATTGGCAAAGCTCGTGATGGCATCGGCGTCGAGGACCACGGCGCGTTCGCCACTCAGCGCCGCCAAAACCAGTTCGCAGGTCCCATCGCTCACGCCAAGCCCCGGGCCGACGGCGACAGCGTTTAACCGCCGGTCGGCCAGAAAGCGCGTTAGCTCGGCGGCCCCATCGACCGGCCGGACCATGATGGCAAGATTGGCCGCGGCATTGATGGTGAGCGCCTCGCGCGGACTTGCAATCGTCACCAGCCCCGCCCCCGCGCGCAAAGCACCCCGCGCCGCAAGCCTCGCCGCGCCGGTCGACCATGAGAGACCCGAAACGACGACCGCGTGACCGCGATCGTATTTGTGGCCCTGCACACGCGGCAGGGAGAATTTGGCGCGCCACAGCTCCGGAACGTTTTCAAACGTGAGCGGATGGATGCGCTCCAGCACCGCGGCCGGGATACCGATCGGGGCGACCGAAACTTTGCCGCAATAAGCGCGACCCGGCATCAACAGATGGCCCTGCTTCTTGCGAAAAAAGGTGACCGTCTGTTGGGCTTTGATTGCGGCGCCCATCACCGCGCCAGTGGTGCCATTGATCCCGCTCGGCAGATCAACGGCGACGACCGGTGCAGCTTGCGCGTTCACAGCCTCGATCATCGCCTGCGCCAAGCCGCTGACCGGGCGGTCCAGGCCGGCGCCAAACAACGCGTCGACGACAATGTCAGCGCCCGCGAGTTCGTCCGGCTTGGCCGCCGCGACGCCGCGACCCCATGCTTTTGCAGCGGCCGCGGCATCGCCTTTCAATTTCTCGATCGCGCCGACGAGCAAGACCGTCACCGCGTAGCCTCGCTCGGCCAGCAATCGGGCGGCAACAAAACCATCGCCGCCGTTATTGCCGGGACCGGCGATCACAACAACGCGGCCGCCGGCGCTTTGACGTCCTGAAACTGCCTGAGCGACTGCCTTGCCGGCGTTTTCCATCAGCGTGATGCCGGCTATGCCGCCAGCAATGGTCAATCGGTCGGCTTCTGCCATCTCAGCGTTGCTGAGGATCTCAATCATTCACGCACAATATCCGAACGGCTGATTGCGCGAAGACGGCGCAACGCGCGATAGCCGTTGACAAATTTATAGGCAGACTGCCTAGTTTATTAGCTACACCTGCTTCCTCAATCCCGCAGTGATCGCGCTTTCGTGGCATAAGCAATTGATCACAATAGGGATTTCTGGCACGAGCGGCATTGGCACGGGACCTGCTAACCCAAGGTCGGTTCCACGACGGATTTTCTGCACGTTTGGGGCCGGGAGATGGGACGCGATGAAAAAAATCGAGGCGATCATCAAACCGTTCAAGCTCGATGAAGTGAAAGAGGCGCTGCAGGAAGTCGGTCTGCAAGGAATAACGGTAACCGAAGCCAAGGGATTCGGTCGTCAGAAGGGCCACACGGAACTGTACCGTGGGGCCGAGTACGTCGTCGATTTTTTGCCGAAAGTAAAAATCGAGATTGTGCTTGGTGACGACATGGTCGAAAAAGCCATCGAGGCGATCCGGCGCGCCGCTCAAACCGGGCGGATCGGCGACGGTAAAATCTTCGTCTCGAACGTCGAAGAAGCGATCCGGATCAGGACAGGGGAATCCGGACTCGACGCCATCTAAATTGCTGGTCGGACTGCTTGCGCCTGCTGGCGATCAAGTGGAATGAACCGTTACGGGGCAAAGCATCAAACAGCACCACGAAAGGGTACGCATAACATGACGACGCCGAAGAGTGTCATGAAAATGATCAAGGATAACGACGTCAAATACGTTGATTTCCGATTTACCGATCCGCGCGGCAAGTGGCAGCACGTCACCACCGACATCGCAACCGTGGACGAAGATACCTTTGCCGAAGGCATCATGTTCGACGGCTCTTCGATCGCCGGTTGGAAAGCGATTCACGAGTCCGACATGCAGCTGATGCCGGATCCGGAAAGCGCCTGTATCGATCCGTTCTTTGCCGAAACCACGCTCGTTTTGGTTTGCGACACCCTCGAACCGTTGACCGGCGAGCCCTACAACCGCGACCCGCGTTCGATCTGCAAAAAGGCGGCCGGCCTCGTTAAATCGATGGGCATCGGCGACACCGTGTTCTTTGGACCAGAAGCTGAATTCTTCATTTTCGATGACGTGAAATACTCCGCGACTCCCTACAGCGTCGGTTACAAAGTGGATTCGGTAGAGTTTCCGACCAATTCGGACACTGAATACGAGGGCGGCAATCTCGGCCACCACATCGGTTTCAAGAAAGGCTACTTCCCGGTGCCGCCGCTCGACACGGCGCAGGATATGCGCTCAGAAATGCTCGCGGCCATGGCTCGGATGGGCGTGAAAGTAGAGAAGCACCATCACGAAGTCGGTTCGGCGCAGCACGAGCTCGGGATGAAGTTTGCGCCGATGGTGCGCATGGCTGATCAGATGCAGATCTACAAGTACTGCATCCAGCAGGTGGCGCAGGTCTACGGCAAGACCGCGACCTTCATGCCGAAGCCGATCTACGGCGACAACGGTTCCGGCATGCACTGCCATCAGTCGATCTGGAAGGGCGACAAGCCGTTGTTCGCCGGCAACAAATACGCCGACCTTTCCGACACATGCCTGCAATATATCGCCGGCGTCCTTAAACATGCCCGCGCGATTAACGCCTTTACCAATCCGACGACGAACTCCTACAAGCGGCTCGTTCCCGGATTCGAGGCCCCGGTGCTGCTGGCTTATTCGGTGCGCAATCGCTCCGCGTCGTGCCGCATTCCGCTTGCTTCATCGCCCAAGGCCAAGCGCGTCGAAGTGCGTTATCCCGATCCGCTGTGCAATCCCTATCTCGGCTTCGCCGCGATGCTGATGGCCGGCCTCGACGGCATTAAGAACAAGCTCAATCCCGGCGAGCCGACGGATAAGGACCTGTACGACCTGCCGCCCAAGGAATTGAAGAAGATTCCGACCGTGTGCGGCAGTCTGCGCGACGCGCTCGGCAATCTCGACAAAGACCGCGACTTCCTCAAAGCGGGCGGCGTCTTCGACGACGATTTCATTGACAGCTACATTGAGCTGAAGATGGCCGAGATCATTCGCTTCGAACACACCCCGCATCCGGTCGAGTTCGAAATGTACTACTCAGCGTAGCGTAGTGATCCTCCCGGCATTGCCGTAGCGATGCAAACTTAAGGGCGCCGCTGGCGCCCTTTTTCTTTGCCGAACGGAGCCGTAGGGCTTCGTCGGATAAAAAGAGGCATGAATTTTTCTCCAGTCGGTGCGGCGCCATCGCGCTTCCCCTGGCGGCACGCGGCACCTAAATTGAGGGGCGACCGAGGAGGAGTTGCCATGTCGCAAGCCGCAGCCGAGAGCTCCGAGCTCGAGCTGGCGCCCGACCAGATCGAGGCGACGCTCAATTACATCGTGGATGACGGCAGCAAGGTTTTTACCATCGTCGCCGGTCCTGGCGGCAGCGACACCCGCTCCGGCGGTAAGCCCGATCCGCGCCGGGTCACCATTCACAACGGTCGACCTCATGCGTCGGATTTCGTGCTTGAGCGCCACGGCTTTCGCTTCGTCCGCCACGACACCAAAATGAAGGAATTCTACGACGAGGATGAAATCCGACGCGTCTACTATCCGGAGATGGAGGCGCTGATCAAAGCCCAGAGCGGCGCCAGGCGCGTCGTCGTGTTCGACCACACGCTCCGCACTGCCGATGATGAATTGCGCGAGTCGAAGAAGATCCGCGAGGTCGTCCGCCGCGTGCACAATGACTACACGGAATGGTCGGCGCCGCAGCGCGTGCGCGATATCCTCCCCGACGAAGCCGAACAATTGTTGCAACGGCGCTTCGCCATCATCCAGGTGTGGCGGCCGATCCGCCATCCGGTCGAGACTTATCCGCTGGCCATGGCGGACGCGCAAACGCTGTCGCCACAGGACATGATCGTCTCGGAGCGGCGCGCGCCCGGACGCGTCGGCCAGACCTATGCGATCAAATACAACCCGGCGCACAAATGGTACTGGTTCCCGCGCATGCGGCGCGAGGAGGCGTACGTCTTCAAAGTGTTCGATTCGCTGAAAGACGGCCGCGCACGCTGGACCGCGCATACCGCGTTCGAGGATCCGACCACGCCACCACACGCACGCCCGCGGGAAAGCATTGAAATCCGCACGATGGCGTTTTTCTAGCCCTTAGCGTTCGCTGGGCGGAGCCTGCTCGCTGCGCGCATTTCACTGGGACGCGCAGCGCCAGTTGCGAGTCCCCGCATTCCGCTTTTGGGGGGAATAAGGGACATCCTTCAGAGGCTGGCGGACTTCCGAGTATGACCCTTCTCGGTCATCGGTCACCGATCCTGGGCTTTTCCGACACTCGGCCCAATTATATAATTATCGACCATCGCGATACGGAGAATTGAGCACCGCGATGAAAGCAACGAGGAAACCTGCCTTCAACATCAACAAATTTCTCGCCACCGTGGACGGCGGCAGGACCATGTCGAACTACGGGAAAAATCAAACCGTCTTCTCGCAAGGAGACGTAGCCGATTCCGTCTTTTACATACGGGAAGGCAAGCTCAAGGTCACCGTCCGTTCCGATCAGGGGAAGGAAGCGGTTGTCGCCATCCATGGTAAGAGAGATTTTTTCGGTGAGGGCTCCTTAAATGGTCAGCCATTACGCGTGGCGTCTGCCGTCGCAATGGCGGACAGCGCAATAATGAGATTCAGCAAAGCCGCCATTGTGCGCGTGCTGCGCGAGCAACCAAAGTTTGCCGAGAAATTCATGTCGCACCTATTGGCTCGAAACGCCCGAGTTGAGGAGGATTTGGTCGATCAGTTGTTCAATTCGAGCGAGAAGCGCCTCGCAAGAGCGCTTCTTCTCATGGCCAATTTCGGCAAAGACGAAAGTCCAGAACCTGTCATTACGAAAGTAAGTCAGGCCACGTTGGCCGAGATGGTCGGCACCACGAGGGCGCGCGTAAACACCTTTATGAATAAATTCCGCAAATTGGGCTTCGTCGAGTACGACGGCGACATCAAGGTTCACCCCTCGTTGTTGAATGTTGTGCTGCACAACTAAGGAGCGCACAGTGGCCCCGCAATGTGTGCAGTGCACAAATGGCCCTGAACGTGTACAGTTTTGAACACCCCCGAGTGCTGTTTTGAACAGCAACTCTTGATCCCTCTCCCCCAGCACACTAATAA
>JBKPIZ010000225.1:0-6271 GCA_046730495.1 Pseudomonadota bacterium | reverse complement strand
TCGCAAGACAGCACTTTGGTTTCCCTTGTTTGCGCCTCTGACGTCTGGCACTCAAAAGTCGTGCTGATGTCGGCGGATTAATGCAGCCACCAGCATAGCGCCATAAATTGCGACTGTCGTACGGTGGTCCGCGTCATTATCGCAAAGGTCCCATTGCGCCGATCGTCCAGGCGTGTAGCGCGCCGTTGAGCGGCACGATTGAATGGCAAATCAATCGATTGCGGCAGAGTATTAAGCCGACATGCGCCTTGCCCTTTACCAGCCCGACATTCCGCAGAATACCGGGACGATATTGCGCCTATGCGGCTGCCTGGGCATCGAGGCGCACATCATCGAGCCGGCGGGATTTCCGTCCACCGACCGCGCCTTTCGCCGGGCCGGAATGGATTACCTTGAGGCGGTGGCCATCACCCGCCATGCGTCATGGCAGCATTTCGAAGCTTGGCGGCGGCGCGCGGCCTGTCGCGTAGTCCTATTCACCACGCAGGCGAGCAAATCCTATCTCGACTTTGGCTTTGCGCCGGACGATGTGCTGTTGTTCGGCCGCGAATCGGCCGGCACGCCCGAAGCAGTCCATGCCGCGGCCGATGCCCGGCTGTTGATTCCGATGCGGCCCGGCATGCGTTCGCTCAATGTCGCCATGGCCGCTGCGCTCGCCGCCGGCGAAGCCTTGCGAAAGACGGGAGCCCTGAGCCGGCCGAGCGGCAACGACTAGGCCGCGAGCGACTAGGCCGCAACCACGCCGGGCCGGCCGCCCTCGACTACGAATGTCTTGAAGGTGGAGATTGTGGTCTTGGGATCGTGCGCGTCGGAGACCGTGCGCATCTGCACCTGCATCGTATCCGGCGTCACATCGACCAAGACGTAGCCGCGCTGGCGGCTGTCAAAAAAATGCACATGCGGATTGTCCGGCAGCACTTTTGCAATCGCATCATAGGGCGGGCCGTACGAAGAAATCGAGCTGTCGACAAATTCGGTGGCGACGATGGGCGAGGATTCATCGTCGAAGTCGAGCTTCAGATCATTGGCAAAGAACGAATGAATGTCGCCGGAAATGACCACGGGGTTGGAAACCTTGGCGTCGTAAATGTGCTGCAACAGCCGCTTGCGATTGGCCGGATAGCCGTTCCAATCGTCGGTCCAAAACGCATCGATACCGTCTCGTTTTCGCCGCAGCTGCGCCATCAGCACGTCCTGCGCGACCAAATTCCACCGCGCTTTGCTGTGCGCGAGCCCGGCGTAGAGCCAAGCCTCCTGACCAAAGCCAAGCATGGTGCGGCCAGCCTCGAGCCGCTCCGGACAGCTGGCGTTGGTTTCCAAATGTCCGCCGCCCCGGTACGGCGGTCTGTAACAGGCCTGGCGTGAGCGATACTGGCGGCCGTCGATGACGGAGACTTCGATGAGATCGCCCAAGGTGACGCGATCATAGATGCGCATCAGCGGACCGTTTGGCCGCGAGATGATCGGGCGCACCGGCATATGTTCGTAAAAGGCCTGATAGGCCGCGGCGTGCCGGATCAGAAATTGCGCCGGATCATCAAAAGTCTCCGACCATTTATCGGCATAATCGTTCTGCACTTCGTGATCGTCCCAGGTGACGATCGCCGGAACCTGCGCATGCAACCCCTGCAGGTCGGCATCGAGCCGGTATTGCGCATAGCGATTGCGGTAGGTCGGCAGCGTCGCCGCTTCGATGCCATCGCTGTGGCGGCGGACGATCGGCCGGTATTGCTCAATAGTTTCGTGGATAAAATCGCCGAGGAACAGCACGAATTCGGGATGTTCGGCGTTCAGGTGGCGGTAGGCGGAAAAATACCCGTGCTCGTAATTGGAGCACGAGACAAAGCCGAAGCGCAGCTTAGCTGGCGCCGAACCCAGTGCTGGCAGCGTCATCGCATGTCCGGTCGGGCTCACTGCGTCGCCGGAGAGGAAGCGGTACCAATAGGACCGCCCGGGTTCGAGACCGGCGACATCGAGATGCACCGAATAGGCGAAGGCTTGTTCGGCCGTCGCGCTGCCGCGGCGCACGATTTTGGTCAGGCCCGGATCGCTTGCGATCTCATAGCGCAGGGTCACGTCGGTGCCACTCATGCCGCCCGGCGTTTCCGGATTACTCGACAGCGGCTCGGGCGCAAGGCGCGTCCACAACACAAAGCCATCGGGCCGCGGCGCGCCGGAAGCGACGCCAAGGCTGAATGGATTGCCGGCCCGCCAGCTTTGCGCCCCGGCAATGCGGATAAGGCCGGGCGCTGCAATTGGCGCCGCAATCGCGGTGAAAGCAGCGCCCGCAGCAGCGACGAAGCGACGACCCCTGCATTCTCCCCCTCGCCGGCGCGATTGCGGCTATCCAACATCTTCGCCGGTTTTTATGACATCCTTACGCCGGCACATGACCGGCAACCCAGCTAACCGAGCCTATGGATAACGCGAAAATCGAAGCGCGAAAAGAAACCGCGAAAGTGTGGTTCGAAGCTTTGCGCGATCGGCTTTTGAGCGAATTGGAAGACCTGGAACGCGCGCTACCCGCAGGCGCGCCATTGAGCGAGTGCGCGGCCGGGGAGTTTTCCCGCACCCCCTGGCAGCGCACCGACCATACCGGCGCGCAACCGATCTCGGGTTTACCCGAGATCGGTAATGTAGATGCTGGGCCGGCAGGCGCCGGCCCAGGCGGCGGCGGCGTGATGGCGATGATGAAGGGGCGCGTCTTTGAAAAAGTCGGCGTTCATGTCTCGTCGGTATTCGGCGAATTCGCCCCGGAATTCCGCAAGGAAATTCCCGGCGCCGCCGAGGATCCCCGCTTTTACGCGACCGGCATTTCCTTGATCGCGCATCCGCACAATCCGCATGTGCCAGCGGCGCACATGAACACGCGCTATGTGGTGACGACAAAATCCTGGTTTGGCGGCGGCGCCGACCTCACGCCGGTGCTCGAGCGCCGGCGCCGCCAGGACGATCCGGATACGATTGCTTTTCATGCCGCAATGAAAGCGTCCTGCGACGCGCATGCGCGCGTTGCGCCTTACGACAAATTCAAAAAGTGGTGCGACGAATATTTTTATCTCAAGCACCGCGGCGAAATGCGCGGTATCGGCGGCATTTTTTACGATTGGCTTGACAGCGGCGATTTCGATGCGGACTTTGCCTTCACACAATCTGTCGGCAAGGCGTTTCTCGATATTTATCCGCAATTGGTGCGGCGCAATTTCGAAAAGCCCTGGAGCGACGCCGAGCGCGAAGAACAGCTTGTGCGGCGCGGCCGCTATGTCGAATTCAACCTGCTCTATGACCGCGGCACGATCTTTGGATTGCGCACCGGCGGCAATGTCGAGTCGATTCTCTCGTCGATGCCGCCGGTCGTAAAGTGGCCGTAAACGGCCCGCCCGAGCATTCTATCGCACCGCGCCGAAGATCATCATGCTGCCGCCGATCACGACCACCGCATCAAGCATAACGGTGTGAACGTGAACGGGCAGGCGCTCGACGATGAGCTTGGCGAAAAATGTGCAAGGAAAAGCGACGAGCCCGATCAGAAGCGCGATCACGATCACGGTGCTCGTCAGCACGCCCGCCGTGCCGAACACAGCGATCTTGACGACACCCATGCCGAGCGAGACCGCGGCATCGGTTGCGATCACCGCCGCACCTTCAAGCCCCGTCGCCATCAATAGCGACAGCATGATCACGCCGGCGCCAGTGGTGCCGCCGACCAGGATGCCCCAGCCTGCCGTGGCCGCGGCATAGGCTTTTTCGCCGAGCTTATGACCGTGGTGCCTGAGTATGCGCCGCAATGGCACCGTGGCGATCAAGGTCGAACCGATGACCAAAGCGGCGCCGCGCCCGGTCAAAAGCATGTAGAGCCAGGCGCCGAGCACGCAGGTCGGCAGCGCCGCAATAAGCGCGATGACCGCGCGGCGGCGATCGAGCGAGCGGCGGAACGCCGCGACGCGCGCGGTGTTCGTGAACATCGCCGATATGGCGATGATCGGCACGACCGGGGCGGCGCCGACAGGCGGCACCAGGACCAGCGGCATCAAGGCGCCGGTGCCATAGCCGGCGACCCCGCCGGCAACGGCCGACACCGCCGCCAGTGCGACGATGAGCGCGAGCTCCGCAACTGAAATATCCGGGAGAAACAAGGCGGATTCAGCCGTTGACTAGAGGCTTCGCAGTCGGGACAACAGGCGCCCACCCGACGGCGAACACAGGGGAGCTAGGGATGGACCTTGGAATTGCCGGCCGCAAGGCAATCGTTTGCGCTTCGAGCCGCGGCCTCGGCTATGCCTGCGCCAAGGCGCTGGCGGTAGCCGGCTGCGACGTGGTGATCAACGGCCGCAGCGAGGAGAAGCTCGCCGCCGCCGCTGCCGAATTGAAAAAGACAACGGGCGGCAAGGTTACTCCGGTGACCGCCGATGTCGCCTCGGCCGAGGGCCAAAAGGCCCTGTTCAGCGCCTGCCCCGAGCCGGACATCCTGGTCAACAACAACGCCGGCCCACCGCCCCGCGATTTTCGCGAGCTCGACCGGCAGAAGCTGCTCGATGGCGTGGTCGCTAACATGGTGGTTGCGATCGAGCTCACGCAAAAGGTGATCGATCCGATGGTCGCCAAAAAATTCGGCCGCATCGTCAACATCACCTCGGGCTCAGTGCGGATGCCGCTCGCCGGCCTTGATCTTTCTTCCGGCGCGCGCGCCGGCCTCACGGCGTTCCTCGCCGGCGTCGCCCGCTCCGTTGCCGCCGCCAATGTCACCATCAATTTCATGCTGCCCGGCGTGTTCGCCACCGATCGGCTGCGCACTTACATCGAGACCATGGCGAAGAAGAAAGGCTTGAGCGCCGACGCCGCGCTTGCCGAACGGGTCTCGAGCGTGCCGGCGCGCCGCGTCGGTCAGCCTGACGAATTCGGCGCGACTTGCGCGTTTTTGTGCTCGGCCCAGGCCGGTTATATCACTGGACAGAATATCCTGATCGACGGCGGGGCGTTCCCCGGCGCGTTCTGAGACTTTCCCCACCAGAGGAACCCAAGGAGATCGTTATGAAGCTCGTTCGTTATGGCGCGCCGGGACGCGAGAAGCCCGGCATGATCGATGCCGAGGGCCGCATCCGCGACCTGTCCAAAATCGTCCCCGACATTGCCGGCGACGCGCTCTCGCCAACGAGCCTGAACAAGCTGCGCAAGCTTAAACCCGAAAAGCTGCCGCTCGTTCGCGGCAAACAGCGCATCGGCGCATGCGTCGGCAAGGTTGGCAATTTCATCGCCATCGGCTTGAATTATTCCGATCACGCCGCGGAAGCGGGTATGCCGATCCCGAAAGAACCGATCATCTTCAACAAAGCGCCGTCCTGCATTTGCGGGCCGAATGACAACACCATCATCCCGAAGGATTCGTCCAAGCTCGACTGGGAAGTTGAGCTTGGGATCGTCATCGGCAGCCGCGCCCGCTATCTGAGCAAAGAGAAGGCGCTCGACGTTGTCGCCGGTTATTGCCTCGCCAACGACGTCTCCGAGCGCGTATTTCAGATCGAGCGCGCCGGACAATGGACCAAAGGCAAAGGCTGCGAGACCTTTGGCCCGCTTGGACCGTGGCTCGTCACCAAGGACGAGATCAAGGATCCGCAAAACCTCGACATGTGGCTCGACGTCAACGGCGACAAACGCCAGCGCGGCAACACCGCGACCATGATCTTCGATTGCCGCCACATCGTTTGGACGTGCTCGCAATATTTCGTCATGGAGCCGGGCGACGTGATCATCACCGGCACGCCGCCGGGCGTCGGCCTCGGCATGAAGCCGCCGAGCTTTCTCAAAGCCGGCGACGTCGTCACGCTTGGCATCGAGAAGCTCGGCGAGCAGCGGCAAAAGGTGGTGGCGTCTAAGAGGTAGCTGCGCCTAGCCTTCCCGCGCCTGCAGCACCGCTGCGGTAGAAATGCGCGACCAGTTCGCGACCTTGTCGCGGAACGCAACATAGGACGCGTGCACCTTGGCGGCGCCGGCACTTTTGCCGGCGAGCTCGCCGAGCACGTCCTTGGCCTGGCCGCGTGCGGCGCCGATAAGATCCGTTGGGAAGGCGCGCAGCTGGACATTGTCCTGTTTGGTCAGCGCGCCGAGCGCCTCGACATTGAGCCGCTCCATTTCGGCAAGTGCGTAGGCGGCTTCGGTGGCGCAAGCATGCGCCACGATCGCCTGCAGCTCGCGATCGAGCGCTTGCCAGGCTTTGAGCGTGACGATGCACTCGCCGGTGCCGTTCGGCTTGTTGAAGCCCGGATAGTAATAG
>JBKPIZ010000224.1:0-7219 GCA_046730495.1 Pseudomonadota bacterium | reverse complement strand
TTACTTGGGAGGATCACCCATGAAACGGTATCTGTCTGCAATCTTAATAGGTGCAATGCTCTAGTCGCAGCTTCAGCCGCTTTCGCTGGCGAGCAGGTTCTTGAGTTTAAGTTGGTCACCCGGCTCGTCAACCCCACGGTTCTTGAAGCCGCATACATCGAAGGTCAGACAATGACAGCCAGCAAGGCGGTCGGCGTCGCTTACTTCAAGGACGGAAGGGTTGCCTCAAAGGATTTCATCATTACGCTCGACCTTCGTAGCGGCTCGGGAGCTTAAGGGGGCTATAGCACGTACACGTTCGAGGATGGCTCCTCGATCACGGGCGAGCTTCACCGGAGAGCGCAAGGGCAGCGAGTCACACGGCATCTATACGATAGTCTCGGGCACCGGCATTTATGCCAATGCTACCGGCACTGGCAGCTTCGACAGTGTCCCGACGAAGTTCAAGGACGCGACTCTTTACAACGGTAAGTTTGATGTAAAGACGCCTTGAGCGGTCGAATTTACGCGTGGGCGATGAGCGCACTGGCGCATGAAGTTGTGAACCCGCTCTGGCGGTTGGCGCAGCCGACCACATTCAAGCTGGTACTCAATCTCAAGACAGCAAAAGCGCTCGGCATTACTTTTTCGCAGTCGCTTATCGTCAGCGCCGACGAGGTGATCGGAGTGTGAGGTCGCCGCGCCGCTTCTCGCCGCCCTGGTCCGTCGAGGAATACAACGATGCCTGCTTCATCGTGCGCGACGGTAACGGCCAGCAACTCGCCTATGTCTATTTCGAGGATGAGCCGGGGCGGCGATCGGCGGCCAAGCTGCTCAGCAAGGATGAGGCGCGAAGGATTGCGGCCCTTTAGGCTCGCATCGACAGAGTTGTGACAGTAGAATTCTGCGAGCAGGGTTACACCAATGGAAGATGATCTTATCAAATTGGTGCACGAGCTATTCCCGCCGGAAGGCGCGGCCGTCAAGAACACGACCGACGCGACCGAAACGCCAAGCTCTATTTTGCTGGAGTCGATCTTGCCGCGCTTGCCGCCGGAAGGGCAGGCTTGGCTCAATGGCCTCAATCCTTTTTGCCGATGGGCGCTCGAGCATGATTTGCGCTTCGGCGGTCCGGACTTATTCGTGCAATATTGGGAGTCACTTCGCGACACCCTGCACAAACTCGAACGCGACTTCGGTCCATCCGATAATTGGAAGTAGCTTGCCGCGAAAAAGGCTGTCTCCCGCACCCGGCGTATATCCGGGAAGGCCAGCCGAATTGCGGCGAATATCGCCAAGCTGCCGGAGATTTTGCGGAAGCCGTAAATTGAAATTCTGCTGGGTCGCGGCGATGTCCGCTTTTGGGGCGCCAGCACGGCGATAGGCATCGGTCTGGCTTGCTCCATAACTGATCAAACCCCCGGCATCGACAAATCCACGTTCAAAATAGCTCGCCGGGATTGCGTGGAGAGCGGCAAGGCCAATCAATTGGTTGCGCCGGGCGTTAAAAAATGGACCTCCTCCCACCAACAGTGCACCGGCACCTGACCTGGCCACAGTTGAAAAAGCCGCATTGATCTCCTGTTCAGTGGCCGCTTTGACAGTGATGATTTCCAGACCCATCGCGCGGACTGCCGTCTCTATTTCGCGGGTCTCAGTCTCATGTATTACGAACTTTGGGTCCTGCAGAACGGCGATGACTGCGGCTCGCGGAACCAACTCATGCAACAGCGCGAGCCGTTTTGCCGATGACGGGAATGTCATAAAAGCTCACGCCGGTCATGTTGCTGCCCGGTCGACTAATACTGGACACGAGCCCCTCGGCCTGCGGATGGCCACCGGTCACGAAAATAATCGGGATGCTTGCCGTAGCCGCCTTCGCTGCCCGCGTGGCCGGAATGCTGCCGCCGACAATCGCCGCTACAGGAAGGGCCACCAGTTCGCGGGCAAGTTTCGGCAGTTCCTCCTCGAACATCACCGGTTTCGTCACCATGGAGCCAACGGTGTCTGGCATGTGGCTGGAGCTGCTCAAAGAGACGGCGCCGCGCGTCGCCCGGGTCGCGACGCTGTTCAACCCGGCAACAGCGCCTTATGCCGAATATTGGCTCAACCCCTTCAAAGCCGCTGCGGCGTCATTCGCCGTGCAGGCGATCGTCGCACCCGTTCACAGCTCATCCGAGCTCGAATCCGTCGTTGCTGCACAGGCGCATGAGCCGAATGGCGGCCTGATCGTGATGCCGGATACCTTCACGACCGAACATCGGTCGGAGATCACATCGCTGGCGGCTCGCTACCGCCTGCCTGCTGTCTATCCATACCGTGTCTTTGCTGAATCCGGCGGCCTGCTGTCCTACGGAGATGACCTGACCGATAATTTTCGGCGCGCGGCATCATACGTCGACCGCATCCTCAAAGGAGAAAAGCCGGCCGAGCTTCCAGTCCAGGCACCGGTCAAATTCGAACTGTCAATTAACCCGAAGGCAGCCAGGGCACTTGGGATTGCCGTTGCGCCATCCATGATTGCCCGCGCAGACCAAGTTCTCGACTAAGGACGAACGTCCGCTATTGGCACAAAGCGGACATTCCAGTTGCGCTCACCAATGTCCGCTTTTGGAGGTAAAACGCGGCCGGGCCGTTGTCTCGACCGTAACGATTTCCGCGGGCCGCTTGCCGTCTCAGGTTGCCGCACCGCAGGAAAGCGTGGCACCGTTGTCGTCAGACGGCGCCGAGAGAGCGTTCAACAACAACCATAAATAGGAGGGCGGCCATGGAGTACGACGGCATCATTGTCGGGGCGGGACACAATGGCCTGATCTGCGCCTCATACCTTGCAAAAGCTGGCCTGAAGATCGCAGTCGTCGAACGGAACGCGGCGATGGGCGGAGGTTGCTCCACCAGCGAGTTTGTGGCCCCTGGCTTCAAGCACAACACGCATTCGTCCTACCATTTTATCGGCGAGGGGCCGGTCCTAGGCGATCTGGAGCTGCACAAATACGGTTTGGCCTATGTCTATCCTGAAGTGCAGCATGCCATGGTGTTCCGCGACGGCAAGGCACTTTGCATTCACCGCAGTGTCGAGAACACGGCAAAAGCCATCGCACGGTTCTCGCAAGCCGATGCCAAGCGTTACCGCGAGCTTTGCCAGCGCTTCGTAACTGAGCTCGGCGCGTTGATGACCGAATTCATGTATTCGGTGCCGCTACCGCCTGCCGAAATTGCAAAGCGCCTCAGTGGTCCGGAAATCGATGATCTGTTCTCCTATATGCCGCTGACCCTGCACCAGGCGGTCGAGCGCAATTTCGAGAGTGAGCATGTGCGGATGTTCTTCAATTGCATCCTGCATGCCATTGCGATCGAGAACGTTCCCGGCGTCGGCGCATTCTTTCCGCGGCTTCTCAGCCGCCTGACCAAGCTTGGGCTACCTGTCGGCGGCGCCGGCTCGGTCGCGCTCGCGCTTGAGCGGTTGCTCGAAGACCACGGCGCAACGCTCATTCGCGGTAAGCACGTCAGTGCTATCACCTCGGAATCGAACGGCGTAACGGGAATCCGGCTGGAGAACGGCGAAGTGCTGTCGTCACGGTTCGTGGCGAGCGCAGTCGACGCGCCGCAAACGATCCGGATCGCTGGCGAGCAGAACTTTCCAGCGAGCGTAGTCGAGGGCATCAAAAAATTTCAATGGTGCTCGCACAGCTTGGTGACGCTGCACCTCGCCTTGAACGAACCGCCCCGCTACGCCAAGGCCGAAGCCTTCGATCCCGACGTCGCCCGCGCCTGGAATATGATCTTCGGCGCGGACACGACCGCGGAAATCGATCAAGGTTTCGACGAAATACATCAGAAAAAACTGCCGACGCATTTCGCCGGCAATGGCACCTGTTCGTCGAAATTCGACCCCTCGCTCGCTCCGGCCGGCAAGCACGTCGCGTTCTGGTGGCCGTGGGCACCCTATGACCTCGACGGCGATTCGACCAATTGGGACAAGCGCAAGGACGACGTCGCCGACCGGCTGTTGTCCCAATGGGGCGAGTTCGCGCCCAATCTGACGGTAGAGAACGTGATCGCGCGTGCGGTGTTCTCGCCACTCGACATCGAGCGCCATTGCATTAACATGGTGCGCGGCAGCCACCATGTCGGCGCCTATATGCCTTCGCAGCTTGGCGGCAATCGGCCGACTCCGGACTTGGGCCGCTACAGCACGCCGATTAAAGGACTGTACCTGTGCGGCGCTAGCAGCCACACCGGGGGGCGGTCACCGGCAGCCCGGGCTACAATGCCGCCAACGTGATCGCACGCGACCTCGGCGTCCAGAAGTGGTGGCAGCCGGTGCCGAGCCCATCCTGGCCGCGCATTCCGATGGCGATGGCCGCCGAGTGATTGGACATCGGCTGAGGGCATCCGTTTGGCCCCACGATATCGTCGGGCCTGTTCTCCATTGCCGACGAGGTCATCGAATAAAGTCCGGTCATGTCTGCTTTTGGCACAAAGCGGACATCCCTGCCGCGCTCAGCAATGTCCGCTTTCGGGGGTAAAGCGGACATCGGATAGGGGTGGTTCAATGTCCGTTTGACCCAAAGTCGACATCGGGGCTGCGTTCTTGCTGTGATGCAAACTGCTCGGTGTCTCCAGAAGTACGGGCTTGAGTACGTCGGCGACAAAACTGCTAATCATGAGTACATTGAGGCTCGGGGGCTGCCCGATTAAGCCTTTCCCTTATCAGTCTAGAAGTCCGACCGCGACCTGCGGCATCCAATGATTGAAACCCTTCTGAGCAAGTTGGAGCAGCGTCTTGGTGGACGGCTATATGCGAAGCAGCGTCTCGGAATTGAGACTGATCATGAGGCCCAGATTTTTGGCCAGGGACTGACTTTCTTCCATATCGAGAATTGGTATTCGATTCATTCAGTCATCCGTACACTATTCAAGCTGACTGGATTGTATTGGCGCGGACAAGCAAATGCCGCGCGCGTCCAGGTCAGGCACAACAACGTCTGCTTCAGGAAGCTGCCGCCAGCGTTTGAAGGCTTCACGCTGCTGCACATGAGCGACTTCCATGCGGACATGAATGATGGCGCGATGCGCCGTCTTGAAGAGATACTTGTCGGACTGAAATATGATTTGTGCGTTCTGACTGGTGATTATCGTGCCGCGACGTTCGGCAACTTTGAAGATGCACTTGCACTCATTCGACGAATTTTGGCACGCATTGAGCTGCCGGTCTACGGAGTGCTCGGCAATCACGATACTATTCGCATGGTTCCCGATCTCGAAGCGATGGGAATTCGCATGCTGCTGAACGAATGTGAGCCGATCGAGCGTGGGGGCGCAACGATCTATCTGGCTGGTATTGACGACGCCCATTTTTATCGCGTGGATAACATCGAAAAGGCCGCATCTGGAATTCCGCACGATGCCTTTTCGATCCTGTTATCGCACACGCCGGAAATCTATCGACAGGCAGCTCACGCCGGTTTCGATCTGTTGCTGAGCGGTCATACCCACGGCGGCCAAATTTGTCTGCCGGGATCGATTCCCCTCACGCTCGGCTCGGTTCTGCCACGCCGCTTCGGAGCGGGCGCATGGACCTATCATAACATGGCCGGATACACATCGACCGGCGTTGGGTCGTCAATCGTGCCCGTGCGCATTAACTGCTTGCCGGAAGTCACTTTGCATCGCCTGCGGCGTGTCTAGAAACGCGGTCATCAGTAGGGGCGGTCGCGCAATCGCAGCCAGAAAAAGAGACGGGAGAGTAGTATTGCGCCCGCAAAAAAGACTGCGCAACCCACTGCGATATCGATTGCGGTTAAGGACAGCAGCGGTTGGCAAGCGAGCAGGGGAAAAAGGCGATTCCGGAAGCTGATCGAGTCCAGTTGCCTTGCTGCTGGGGCGGAGGCGGATTCGGCGCTTCAAAAAGCTCGAGAACAGGTCGCCAGCCATCGAGGTGCCCGCTACCAACAGTCCAATCCAGAAGTGAAGGCCGAGCAGTATCGCTCCCAATGCGGTTACCACCAGCGAGACGACAATCCCGCGGATAGTCTTGGAGGGGCCGAACAGCGGCCGTCCATCGATAAATCGGGTATTGCGGTCCACGGGAGCTGCGTAGTTCGCACCGAAGATTCGCTTTGCAATAACGGGCGAACCATTCGCCAACGAAAGCAAGATCAGAACTTGCGCGAGCGCTGCATAGTGCACGCGCCCACTGTACCGAAAATAGCCAAACTTGCTGCTGTTGGTTGCTCCACTGCATGAGTCCGCTATTGGCACAAAGCGGGACATCCAACTGGCGCCTGGCAATGTCCGCTTTCGTGGGTAAAGCGGACATCGCCCTAGCGGTCGTCAATGTCTGCTTTTGACCCAAAGCGGACATAGCACTTATTCGGCGGCGACGCGCCCATAGGAGTGCAGGCGAGACTCAATCTTTCGCCGAACAATGTCGATGTGACTACGCAGATTGTAAACCTGGTCCGAGAAATTGAGCGGAAACTGTATTTTGCTAAGGGCCTCCTCGATGCGCTCGATCTCGGCTTGTTTGTCGATCAAATGCCTGTGGCTTGGATTTGATTCGAACGAGGTCTCCAATGCCTTGAGTTGAGCATACCAGTGGAGGAGACGCCGGCGCGTCATCCAATTGAAGCCCTGAGGCACAAAATGGAGCAACGGCAGACCGATTTGCTATTCCAGTCACCAACACGGCGATTGCTCTTTGGACATGGACGGAAAGCCACAACGGCAAATGCCTTTGCATAAATGAAGGACCGTTCTTGTAAAAATCAATCGCAGTGGCGGCAACCGTGTATTCTGAATCGGTGCCGTTGGGGTATTCGCCGCTGCGATGAAAAAGGTCTGCCCCGCCATGTACCTCTTTCATGGTTTGCAAGAGGAGTTGGACGATTTCCGGGTGAAGGTCACTGCGGATTAAAACCTTGGATTTGGTCCCAATTAGCTGCACATCTTTGGACGGTATAACACGCTCAATATCGACCGTGCCTTGAGGCAATGTCATCCGTGCGAGGTCAGGGAAAATCCGTGTAAAAGCCTCTGACATTGGAAAACTCATTGGCCGCACGTTGGGATTCCTTAGAAAGGACTGGACAGCGGTTGCCTCCGGCACGCCGATAATCCACACGGCGTCGACCTGACCGTCATTGAGTGCCTTGTCTGCAGCCGATCCGGCGAAAGGCAAGAATGTGGCGGTTTCAGAATTTACACCACCTTGCCCAGAACTTGTTCGGCCGTGTGT
>JBKPIZ010000223.1:0-23589 GCA_046730495.1 Pseudomonadota bacterium | reverse complement strand
ACCCTGCTCCCTCAGGCGGTATCAATCCGTGTCCAACACCGTGTCAAACAGACGCTCTTTGAGTTTCTCGCCTACGACGGCGGAAACAACAGAGCGTCGGTGTCCAACAGGTGTCCAATATACGTGCGTATATGCCTGTAAACAAGCATACTCAGGTATGCACGATAAATCCCGATGTTTATTGAGCTTCGGTATACGCGCGTAGACAAGTATAAACGCGTTTGTGTCCTTGAGCCGCCGGCAACGGCGGCTCCTTTTTATTTTCCGGGCCAAATTGCGGCGTTTCCCGCGGGTTGCCTCGCTTGGCAACTATGTCTGAAACTTCCTGCCTAGGCCTGCTGGACAGCATCCATTAGTCGCGCGATGCTTAATGCGGGGTGTGAGGCGTAAGCGTAAATGTCCGATAAGCGTAGCGTGGAAGAAGGCGCGGTCTCCTTCAGCGAGCGGCTGGCGAGTTCCCAGCATTTTGCAGCCCTGTTTCGGGATGGCATGGCATTGGTCGATGAGACCGCGAGCTATCTCGACGGCTCGGGACGGCTGGAATCCAAGAAGCTCGAACGCGGTGCCGGACTGGTCTACGCCACCGAGAGCCTGCGCCTGACAAATCGGCTGATGCATCTGGCTTCGTGGCTGCTCCTTCACCGCGCGGTCAAGGAAGGCGAGATCACGCTGGGCCAGGCGAGCAAGGAAAAGAGCAAAGTGAGTCTTGCCGCCTGCGTGCCGGGGGACGCCAAATCGCTCGCGCTGTTGCCGGCCAAATTGCAGGAATTGATCGCGCGCTCAGCCAAGCTGCAGATCGAGGTCCGCCGGCTCGATGCGACCATGCACGCTGTCACGGCGCCGACAATTGGGGCCGACAATCCGGTTGGGCGTCAGTTAGGACTGTTGAAAGCCGCTTTCGAGTCCGGCGTGCGGCGCTCCGGCATGTAAGACGCGCGCCGTCGCTATTTCTTCAAGAATCCCGAGAACTTCTTCTGGAAGCGCGACAGCCGCCCGCCGCGATCGACCAGATGCTGCTGGCCGCCGGTCCAGGCCGGATGCGATTTCGGATCGATGTCGAGATGCAGCGTGTCACCGGACTTGCCCCAGGTCGAGCGCGTGGTGAACTCGGTGCCGTCGGTCATGACGACCTTGATGGTATGGTAATTGGGATGAGTGTCCATTTTCATGGCTTTGCACCAGGGTGGTTCTGTTTTGGGCTGTTTTGCAGGAATTCGGCGGCTATATAACGCGGCATCCGCGGCCGGACAAGCTGCCGCAATTGACCCTAATAAGGGCGAGAACGCGCCGCCATTTGCCTAAAGTCAACTTGCCATAAGTCTAACAGCCACAATGAAACCGCAAGAATTCCGCGCCGCAGCGGCGCTCGCCGCCGTGTTTTCCGTCAGGCTTCTTGGCCTTTTCATGATCTATCCGGTTTTTGCCGCCTATGCCGGCACGCTCGCCGGCGCCAATCCTTACCTGATCGGCGAAGCGCTTGGCATCTATGGTCTCAGCCAAGGCCTGTTGCAGATTCCATTCGGCCTGTTGTCGGACCGGATCGGACGCAAGGTCATGATCGTCCTCGGGCTTATCCTGTTCGGGGCCGGTAGCGCGGTCGCCGCCGTCTCGACAACGATCGGCGGCGTCATTATCGGCCGGGCGCTGCAGGGAGCCGGCGCCGTCGGCTCGGTCATTCTGGCACTCGTCGCCGATCTCACCGGCGAGGACAGCCGCACGGCGGCCATGGCGATGGTCGGCATTACCATCGGCGCCTCTTTCATCGTGGCGCTGCTTGCCGGGCCGGTGGTTGCCAATTTCATCGGCGTTACCGGCATCTTCTGGCTGATGGTGGCGCTGGGGCTGGTCGGTATCGCGATCACGCAATTTGTCGTGCCCAATCCGCCGCGCATCCGCGTGCATCGCGACGCCGAAACCGTGCCGGCGCTGCTCGGCGCCGTGGTGCGCAACCGGGAGCTCCTGCTGCTCGACCTCGGCATATTCGCGCTGCACGCCATGCTCACCGCGAGTTTTCTTGTCGTGCCCGATCTCTTGCGCGGCACTGCGGGCGTCGCGGTTCACGATCAATGGATCGTTTATCTGCCGGTTCTGCTCGTTTCGGTCGCCGTGATGGTGCCGGCGATTATTGTCGCCGAGAAATATCGCCGGATGAAAGGCGTGTTCGTAAGCGCGGTGCTGGCGCTTCTTGCAAGCCAGATCATGCTCTTTTACGGATCCGGCAACGTGCTTGTGCTGCTTGCCGCGCTGATCGTCTTCTTCTCCGCGTTCAACGTGATGGAAGCGAGCCTGCCATCGCTGATCACCAAGGTGGCGCCGCCGGACGTCAAAGGAACAGCGATGGGCGTCTATTCGAGCCTGCAGTTCCTCGGCATTTTTATCGGCGGCATCATCGGCGGCATAGCGCATCAACACGGCGGCAGCGCCGGCGTGTTCGCGCTGACAACCGCGCTCGCGGTGATCTGGCTCATCGCCGCGGCCGGCATGTCGCAGCCGAGTTATCTGACCACGCGATTGGTGCCGATCGCGGAAAGCAAATTGTCCGATGCCGCCGGTCTCGCCACAAAACTGCGGCAGGTCCCCGGCGTGATCGAAGCCGTGATCATCACCGAAGAAAGCCTCGCTTATCTCAAGGTCGACAGCAAATCTTTCGACGCGGCGATGGCGGAAGCCGTGGCTGCGAAATCATAAGCCGCCCTGCGGCCGCCAGCTCATGTGGTGGACCGGCCGGCCGCTCCGCGGATTGATTCCGTCGCCGGTAATGACGAAACCCTCTTTTTGGTAAAACGCGATCGCGCGCGCATTGTCGGTATTGACGTCAAGGTCAAGTCCGCGCGGCGAGGCGCGCTTGGCCTCGGCAATGAGCGCGCCCGCAAGGCCCGTGCCCCAATATTCCGGCGCAACGACGATCTGGTCGAGATAAAGCGTGCCGGGATCGATCGTGACGAAGCCGATCATTTCGTTTTTGGCTTCGGCTACCGTGATGCGCGCAGTGCGCACCAGACCGCGCCAATGCTCGCGCCACCACGCCAGCCGTCCGGCGAAATCGATATCGGGATAGGCTTTTTGCCAGCTGCGCAGCCATAGCGCCAGAGAAGGCTCCTCGTCGCGCGCGCCGTCATAAGGCCGGAACGAGAAAACGCTCACGGCGCAGTCGATACCGCCGCGGCTTCCTTGCCGGCGGTCTTTCCCGCCTCCTGCAACAGCCGCAACAATTCGCGATGCATGGTTTCGTTGCCGGCGACGACGTTGCCTTTTTGCATAATGGCATCGCCGCCATCGATATCGCTGACAAAGCCGCCGGCCTCGCGCACCAACAGTGAGCCCGCTGCGAGATCCCAAGGCGACAGATCGCGCTCCCAAAAGGCATCGAGCCGTCCGGCGGCGACCCAAGCGAGGTCGAGCGTCGCCGCGCCATAGCGGCGCAACCCGGCGAAAGCGCGCTGCGCGGACGCGATTTCGTTGCGCGCGAGCGCAAGGTCGCCGCGGCCGTAATGGGGCAAGCCGCAGGCGACAATGGCGTCGGCGAGCCGGCCCCGCGCGGCAACGCGGATGCGCTTATCGTTAAGAAACGCACCCTTGCCGCGCTCGGCGACGAACATCTCGTCATTCGCCGGATTGTAGACCAGGCCGGCGACGACCGTGCCGTTGCGCTCCAGCGCAATCGCGACAGCGAAATGCGGAATGCCGTGGAGAAAATTAGTGGTGCCGTCGAGCGGATCGACGATCCAGCGATGGGTCTTGTCGGTCCCCGGATGGGCGCCGCCTTCCTCGCCCAGGAAGCCATAGTCCGGCCGCGCTTTGGCGAGCTCTTCGCGCACGATGGTCTCGGCGCGATGGTCGGCGGCGGTCACAAAGTTCCGCGGGCCCTTCACCGACACCTGCAGGTGCTCGACCTCGCCGAGGTCGCGTTTGAGGCTACGGCCGGCGCGGTGCGCCGCCTTGATCATGACATTGAGGACTGCGGAATGGAGCATAGCGGCTTGTCGTAAGCCCCGGAGCGGACAGGTCAAGTTGGCCGGCTTTAGCCGATTTGCCTGACCGCGAGCTCCGGGGTTCCTGCAACACCTGGCCCAAATTTGTGCGTCGCGGGAACCGCAACCCGACAAGCGGGTTGAGTGCTATGTCGAAAGACATACGGGGGACTGGAAATGCAGGGTGCCGTGTTGGTCGAGCGTTACCGGTCTTATGCAGCCAGGTGCGTAAGAATCTCTCGGAATGTTTCTGACCCCGCGGGAAAGATCGTGCTGCTCGAAATGGCGCAATCCTGGCTCAAGCTCGCCGAGCAAGCCGCCGAAGGGCCCGAGACCGTCATCGGGTATGAGAGCGCGGTTCCGGATGCAGTTCAGCCGGATTGTGAGACGCTGCCGCGAACGTCGCAAAGCCAACCGCAAAGCTAACTTAGCCACCAAGCCCCGAGCGCCAGCGTCGCCACCGTGATCCGAATTCCGGCGCGGCAATAGTCCCATAACGAGACATGGATACCGGCGGCGCGGGCGCGCTCGGCGACGATGAGGTTGGCGACCGAGCCGACCGGGGTGAGATTGCCCGCCAAGGTCGCGCTCATCGCAATCACGAGCCAAATGCGATGCTGGTCGGGAAGACCGAGGACGAAGGGCTTGAGCGCCAGGACCGCCGGCACATTGCTGATGATATTGGAAAGCACCGCGGTATCGAAGGTGAGAACGTAACTATTGGCGAAGTGAAAGGCCTGTACCGAACCGATCACGTCGGGCGTCAACAGGATTTTCTCCGCTGCCGCGACCACGACGAAGAGACCGGCGAACATCAACAGCAGCGAGCCGTCGATCTCCTGATAGACCTTGTGCGCCTTGATGGCGCGGGTGACCAGCAATAGCGCGCCGCCGAGAAAGGCGGCCATCGCCACCGGCGCGCCGGCGAAGAAGGCGGCGATAACGCCGAGCGTCACCAGTACGGCTTTGATGAGTTGCGCCTTGTGCACGCGCGCGGGCGGCGGTTTGACCGCAAGCTCTGCTGCCAGGCGGAACTCGCCCCACCACAGCACCGCAAGCACGACAATGACGATAACGAGTCCGACCGCGGCGAGCGGCGCCAAGGCGGCGGCAAATTCCACGTAAGGGATGCGCGAGACCGCGCCGACGATCATGTTTTGCGGATTGCCGGTGATCGTCGCCACGCTGCCGACATTCGATGCCATCGCCACAGCGAGGAGATAGGGAATGGGGTCGCGCCGCAACGAGCGCGTCACCTCGATCACCAGCGGCGTCATGACCAGGCATACGGCGTCATTGACCAGGAACGCCGAGAACGCCGCGGCGGTCATCGCGACAGTGGCGAGCAAAATCAAGGGCGAGTGCGCATGGACCAGCGCCCAGCGCGTCACCAGCCGAAAAAAGCCCGACAGCCGCAAGTGCGCCACCACGATCATCATGCCGAGCAGGAGTGCAAGCGTGTCGAGGTTGACCGCGCGATAAGCCTCTTCCGGCGCGATCGCGCCGATCGCCATCATCAGCGCCGCGCCAGTCAGCGCAATGCCGGCGCGATCGAGCCGGAACCCGGGAATGCGTCCGAGCGCAATGCCCGCATAAGTTAGAAGAAAGACAATGGCGGTGGCGATCGTGAGTGTCGGAATATTCATTTCGGGGAAGCCATTAACGCGCGACGTCCGTTCATTCAATCACGGCGTCGGCGATGGCGAGCACGCCGGCAATCGAGCATTCGTTGGGCTTGCGAGCAAGCCCGCGATCGGCCGCAGGATGACGTTACAAATTCAGCGGGACGGCACTTAAACGCGCGCCGGCCAGTGCCGCTCGCGGAACCACGAGCGGTAGTTGGTCATCTTGGCCCGCTGCGCCGACGATGCGTGGCGCTTGCAGGTCGAAGCCTCCTGGCTGTTTTCCGGCGCGCCCCAGCGCAGCTCGGCGCAGTCGTTGGGGTTGTAGGCCATCTCGAGATCCCCGGCGCGCTCGACCGCGTCCTTAAGCGCAAGCGACCACGCCGAGCCGTCGCTGCGCGTATAGGAAAACTTGCGGGAGGCAAGTTCCGTGGCCAGCACCTTTTGCAATTCGGCCTTCACCTCGGCAACGTTTTTGCCACTCGGCATGGCGTAACGTTCCGGGTGCCGCGACACGCGGTCGGGATAGCCGCGCACAACGTCGATAGCGACCAACAGACGAAAGTCGCGCGCCGGCGTGGAGAAATCTTCCCAGGCGCCGGTCGTCGCGAAGATGGCGGGCCCGTCCGGCATCGTGATCTCGCCGTGCCCGTCCTGGTATTTGCGGCCGTTTTCGATCGAGGTGACGCGGGTATTGACCTGCTCTTCAAGCGCGGTGATCGCTTCCTTCATGGCGTTGAATGGATCGAGCGGTTCCGGCGACAGTGCCGCATCCATACGATCGTAAAAATCGTCGACCGCGAGCTGCGATTGTTCGGGGGAGAAATCGCCGTAGTCGGAATTTTTCGCAATTTGGGCATTGGTCAGCCGCCGCGGGGCGCCGTTTTCGCCGCGCACGATCGGCCGGAAGTGTTTGAATCCCGCGCTTCCGAACGTCGGTTCGTGCGCGAACAGAAACGTGCCGCGCCAAAATCGCTTGCGCGCGACCGTGCCGTCGGGCTCGGCGTCGACAGCGAGCAAGATGCCGGCCGCGCCGCCTGATTCCGGCACGCGCCGCACCACCATCATGACGTGGCCGTACGGATCGGCATAGACAGTCCCGGGCCGCAATGTCTCTTGCGTGAGCGGAACGAAGTAGAAATCGGTGTTGTCGTCGGTTGCCGAGGTTCGCACCGAGCCGGAGTGGACGACGTCGCCGACGATTCGCAGATATTCGGCGAATGAAGGTGTGCCGAGCCGCTTCGCCGGCGCTGCCGACGCCGGCGCGGCTGGCTGCTCGCCGGCCATCTGCTGCAATAGCGTGGGCGGCGGCGCGGGCGCTGGGTCGGCGGACGCCGTTATTTGGTCGGGCGGCGGCGGACGCGTTGCCTCGGGATGCTCGATGTTGAACCACTGGTAGCACTTGCCGCTGCGCGAGCAATTCGAATAGCCGAATGGCAACCCCACCTTGTACGCAAAATAGGCGCGCAGGAAGTAAGCAAAGTCGGCGCAGTCGGGACGAAGGTTGATCGTCACGTTATCTTCGCCGAGGCCCAAATAGTCGAACAGAATATTACGCGATCGATCGCGCAAGACTTCGTGCCAGGCTTTCCACGAGGGTTCGGTGTTAAGCGGCGCGTCGAACAGCTTCGCGATCCATGCCGAAAACAGGTTTTCCGTCGCGCGGTTCCAGCTATTGCGTATCGGCCAGACGCTGCCCGGCGCCGTAGACGGCCGCGGCGGTTTCTGGGCGCTCACGACGATTTCGCGCGTGATGGTCCGGCAGGCCTCGGGAGCGGCTTCGCGCACGAGTGTTGCGTGCCATGTGCCCGCCGCCGGCGTGGCGACTTCGGCGATCCAGAAATAGGGCGGCCCGCCATTTCGCTCTCGCGATTTGGCGGCGACGCTGCCATCGGGTGCGATCAGCGCAAATTCTCCGTCGAGCGCTTGCTCGGCGGCGACGAGCACGCGCAACGGCGCACCCTTCCAGGGGGCGAGCGGAGCGGCGAGCATCGCGAACTCGGCATCTTGGCAGCCTACGGCTGTGGTTGCGGCGCTCGCCTCGCTCCGCGTGATAACGAAAAATGTGCCTGCGAGCAGCAGCGATGCGGCTGCGGCAGCAAACCCGCCTGACCGAAGCATTGAGCCCCCTCCGGTGATTGTGGCGCGACAATATCTTGAAAGCTTTGGCTGAAACATGGCGAAATGACACGGAAACGGGACCTTTCGCCAGGGTTCCGCAGGCTTTCCCCCGATGCTGCAGGACCCAGCCAGGACCGGACGACACCGATCCATAGCCGAACGGAGAAATCCCTATGTCAAAGCTCGCTTGCGCCTTCGCGCTTATCGCGCTCGCAACCGCGACCACGGCCGCCGCGCAGAGTGCCGCCCCTGACCTGCGCGGCACCTGGAAGGGTGAGAGCGAGTCAATCGTGCTCGGCGGCGGCAACGCGCATCACACGGTTACTCGGCGAGCGAGCCGGAGCTGCGCTCGATTGCCTTTACGCTGACGATCGACAAGCAGGATGGGCGCCGCTTCTCCGGAACTTTTTCATCGCCGCGCGGCGGCTCGAAAATCGTCGCCGTCATGTCGCGCGGCGGCACGATCTTCTTGGCCGACGCCGAGGGCTTCTCAAATGGGACCATGCTGGCGCCCGACCGCATCGAGCTCTGTTATCTCAAGCACGGACCGGACGCGCGCATTGCCTCTTGCGTGGAATTAACGAAACAGCCGTAGGCAAGCGCCCGCCGCTGCATCACATCCTCGCTTAAAGCATGATCCCGAAAAGTGGACGCCGGTTTTCGGAAAAGATCATGCGCAAACAAGAAGCTAAAGCGAAATACCGAATCAACCTAAAATCATTTCGCTTTAGCCGGCGTCGCCTGCGGCGGCTGCGCTTGTTGCGCGGCTTGCGCCTTGCGTGCCGCTTCCATCGCGTCGAGCCAGGGTTTCGCCGCCTTCTCGCCGGCGGCGCGGTTCTGCGCATCGAGCTTGTTGACGACGTCATCGAGCTCGAGATCGGTCTCGCCGCCAGCGCGCGAGACCAGATGCCATTTGGTTGCTTCGACAAGATCGCGCGGCGCGCCGCGGCCGCTGGCGAGAATGCGCGCCAGACGATCCTGGGCGATCGCGCTGCCGCGCATCGCGGCTTTGCGAAACAATGCGGTGGCGGCTTCCTCATTGCGTTCGACGCCTTCGCCGTTAAACAGCGCGATGGCATATTCCACTTGCGCGTCGGTATTGCCGGCCAGGGCCGCCTTGGCCCACCATTGCGCCGCTTGCCGCTTGTCCTGCGGCACGCCGCGGCCGGTCTTGTAAAAAGTGCCGAGCGCATATTGCGCGTCGGCGCTGCCGCCCTGCGCCGCGACGCGCAAGAGTTCGGCGGCGCGGCCAAAGTCCTGCGGAAACATCTGGCCTTCGAGATAGAGCAAAGCGAGATCGTAGGCGGCGAGCGGATGACCAAGCTTGGCGGCAGCCGCAAGCCAGCGCGTGCTCGCGTCACGATCGCGAGACCCGGCGCGGCCATTGAGCGCAAACATGGCGAGCGCGAACATCGCATTGCTGTCGCCGCGCGCCGCGGCGAGCCGATACCATTCGGCGGCGCGCCGATCGTCCTGCGGCACGCCAAGCCCTTCGGCATAGAGCTCGCCTAGAAGCGTCATCGCCTTCGGATCGGCATCATTGGTGACGCGGTCGGTCGCCAGCGAAAAAGCGGTAATGAAATAACCGCGCTGAAACGCGCCGTAGGCCATGTCAGGCGCCGGCCCGGCCGGCGACGTCTTTTCGCCCGGTGCCGCGACGCGATTGGGCTTCGCCGCAGGCAGGCGCGGTGCGCCGCTTTGCGCGAACGCCCATTGGCTCAATGCCAACGCCAAAAGTGCGGCGGCTATCAGTGCCATGGCGCGCATCATGTCAGCGCCTCATCAAGGCTCGCGGCCGCCGCGGCGATAGCCTTGGCCGCGCCCTCCGGCGCCGACCATATCCAGTGGCCAAGCGCGATGAAATCGGCGCCGGTTCGCACGAGCGGCGCCACCTCTTCTTTGCCGGCGGCATAAGCAACGCAAGGAATTTCGAACAAATCAGCCCACCAGGTCAGACGGTCTTGCAGCTCTTCGAAGCTCGACCGACGGCCGTTGCGGTCAGGTTCGCCGAACATGACGTAATCGGCGCCAGCTTCGCCCGCGAGCATGGCATCATGACGGCTGCGCAAACCCCCGGCGCCGGCAATCCGTTCGGGCTTGAGCAGCGCGAGCGCCGCGGCGAACTTCTCAACGCCGCTTAAGTGCGCGCCGTCGGCGCCGGCACGCGCCACGATCTCGGGACGGTTGTCGACGACAAGCGCGACGTCGCGAGGCTGCACCGCGGCGGCGATCTGCTTGGTCCGTTCGGTCAGCGTACGTTCGCCGCCCTCGGCAAGGCGCAACAGCACCGCGGCGATGTCGGCGGCGCCGAGTGCATGTTCAAGCGGGCCGGCAAAGGCTGCGGGATCGCCGATCGCCGGGGTGACCAGATAAAGCCGCGGGCGCGGTGAGGTCGTGTCACGCCGCTTTGCGCTCAAGATCGGCTTTCCATTGCCCGAGCGTGGCAAGCCCGTTCATCATGGCGCGGTGATTGAAAGCGCGCTGTGCGGCGGCGGTATTCTCGGCCTTGCCAGACCACGTCTTTTGCGGCGCCGCTTGCAAAGCGCGGCCGTATGAGAACGTGACGCGCCACGGCAGGTCGCCAAGTTTGTTGATCGCGTCGAGATGCGCGGTGGCCTCTTCGTCGGATTGCCCGCCGGACAAAAAGGCGATGCCGGGCACTGCGGCGGGCACACATTCCTTGAGCATGCGTACGGTTTTTTCGGCGACTTCGGCGATCGACGCCCGCTTCGGCGATTTCTTTCCCGGCACCGCCATATTGGGCTTGAGCACCATGCCTTCGAGTGCGATGCGGTTGTAGAACAATTCCTGGAACGTTTCCTTCAACACCCAGGTCGTTACCTTGACGCAGCGGTCGATGTCGTGATCGCCGTCCATCAGCACTTCCGGCTCGACGATCGGAACAATGGTTTCGTCCTGGCAGAGCGCGGCATAGCGCGCCAATGCGTGCGCATTGGCGCTCACACAGGTGTAGCTTGGCATGACGTGCGTCGGTCCGATGTCGATGACCGCGCGCCACTTGGCGAATTTGGCGCCGAGCCCGCGATATTCGGCGAGCCGCTCGCCCAAGCCGTCGAGTCCCTCGGTAATGACTTCGCCGGGGCAGAAGGGCAGGGGCTTGGTGCCTTTGTCGACCTTGATACCTGGAATCGAACCGGCCTTTTCGATCAGCTTGACGAGCGCGGTGCCATCCTTGGCGTTCTGTCGAATCGTTTCGTCGTAAAGGATGACGCCGGAAATGTGCTTTCCCATCGCCTCGCTCGAGCGGAACAGCATTTCGCGGTAATCGCGGCGATTGTCGGCGGTCGATTCCACGCCGATGGCGTCGAACCGTTTCTTGATCGTACCGGTTGACTCGTCGGCCGCCAGGATGCCGCGTCCCGGGGCGACCATCGCGGTCGCGACCTTGTTCAACTCGCTTAAGTTCATCGCGCCCTCCTCGACATGCTCACGCGCGGCGCCTGCTCCGGCGCCTCTCTTTGCTATCCCGCGGCTGCCCGCGACGGTTCGGCAATCAGCAGCACTTTTACTCCGGGCAGCGTCTTCCCTTCCAAGGATTCCAGGAACGCTCCGCCGCCGGTCGAAACGTGCGTCAAGCGCTCCTTGACCGAGGCTACATTAAGCGCTGCGACGGTGTCGCCGCCTCCGGCAAAGCTGACAAGCTTACCCGCCGCGGTCAGTTCCGCCGCGGCCTCGGCAACTTCGATTGTACCATTATCGAACGGCTCATGCTCGAAGGCGCCGAACGGGCCGTTCCAGACCAACGTCTTGCTGCGCGCCAGCACCGAGACGACGTGCTCGATCGTGCGCGGCCCGATATCGAGGATCATCTCCTCGGCGCCAACTTGATCCACCGAAACCACATGCGAGGGAGCGTGCGTGGCAAGCTGTCGCGCCACCACGGCATCGACCGGCAGCACGATTTCGCGGCCGAGCGCGTGGGCTCCGCTCATGATGTCGGCTGCCGCATCGATGAGATCGCTTTCGAACAACGACTTGCCGACCCGCTTGCCCTGAGCGACTAGAAACGTGTTCGCCATGGCGCCGCCGATGATCAGAATCTCTACCTTGGTGAGAAGATGGCCCAGAAGCTCGAGCTTTGTGGACACCTTGGCGCCGCCGACAATTGCGGTGACGGGGTGTTGAGGATGCTCGAATGCGCGCTCGAGCGCATCGAGCTCGGCTTTCATGGCGCGGCCCGGATAGGCCTGTAGCTTGGAAGCGGTCACGATCGTCGTCGTGCTGGCGTGTTCCCGATGCGCCGCCGAAAAGGCGTCATTGACGAAAATGTCGCCGAGCGCTGCCAGCTTTTTCGCAAATTCCTTGTCGTTCTTTTCTTCACCCGGATGAAACCGGGTGTTTTCCAGGCAAACAATGTCACCGTTCTTCAAAGCGGCGACGGCGGCTTCGGCTGTCGGCCCGATGCAATCGTCGGCGAAGGCGACCGGCCGCCTGACGAGCCGCGCCACTTCGGCTGCGACCGGACGCAGCGAATATTTCGGATCGCGGCCTTTCGGCCGGTCGAAATGCGACAGCAGAATGATCTTGCCGCCTTTGCCGGCGAGTTCCGCAATCGTGGGGACGACCTCCTCGATGCGGGTTGAATCGGTAACCTTGCCGTCCTGCATCGGCACGTTGAGATCGACGCGCACGAGCACGCGTTTAGCTTTGACGTCGGCGTCGTCGAGGCTGCGGAAGGTCGGCATGAAAGCGAGCTTTAAGAAAAACCTACTGACGGCGATCAGCCGAGCCTGCCCATCGCTACTGCGGTGTCGACCATGCGATTGGAGAAGCCCCATTCATTATCGTACCACGACATGACGCGAACCAGCGTGCCGTCGATCACCTTGGTCTGGTCCATGTGAAAGACCGAGGAATGCGGATCGTGGTTGAAGTCGCTGGAGACGTTCGGTGCCTCGGTATAGCCGAGGATGCCCTTGAGCTGCTGCTCGGCAGCGCGTTTGACTGCAGCGTTGACCTCGTCCTTGGTGGTCGCGCGCTTGGCGACAAACTTGAAATCGATCACCGAGACGTTCGGCGTCGGCACGCGGATCGCGACGCCGTCGAGCCGTCCGGCGAGTTCCGGCACAACCAGGCCGACCGCCTTGGCGGCGCCGGTCGAGGTTGGGATCATGTTCAGCGCCGCGGCGCGCGCGCGATACATATCCTTATGCACCTGATCGAGCGACGGCTGGTCGTTGGTGTAGGAATGCACCGTCGTCATAAACCCCTTATCGATGCCGATCGCGTCGTTGAGCACTTTCACGACCGGCGCCAGACAATTGGTGGTGCACGATGCGTTCGAGACCACCATGTGCGCTTTGGTAAGCTTGTCGTGATTGACGCCATAGACCACGGTGAGATCGACGCCGTCAGCGGGAGCCGAAACCAAGACGCGCTTGGCGCCGGCTTTCAGATGCGCTGCGGCCTTGTCCTTCGAGGTGAAGATTCCGGTGCATTCCAGCGCGACATCGACGCCGAGATCTTTCCACGGCAATTGCGCGGGGTCCTTCAGCGCCGTCACTTTGATGGCGCTGTTGCCGCAGCTGATCGTGTCGCCCTTGACGGTTACTTCGCCGGGAAAACGCCCATGAACCGAATCGTAGCGTAACAGATGCGCATTGGTTTCGACCGGCGCCAGATCGTTGACGGCGACCACTTCGATGTCGCTGCGATCCGCCTCGACAATGGCGCGCAGAATATTGCGGCCGATGCGGCCAAACCCGTTAATGGCAACGCGCACGGACATTTCCCCGGTCTCCTATTCGCCAACGGCCACTTAAACGCCCACTTGGCTAGCCGTCCTATTATCAAACAAAATCATATGTGTGCGAGTTTCATAGCTTATTCAACGCCGCTTCGACGACCTTTTCTGCCGTCAGGCCAAAATACCGGTACAGTTCCTTGTACGGCGCGCTGGCGCCAAAGCCGCTCATGCCGACGAAAGCACCGACGGATCCAATGATCGCGTCCCAGCCCTGGTAGATCCCGGCTTCGACCGCGACATTGACTTTGGCCGCACCGATCGCTGCGCTGCGTTCTGCTTCGGGCAAAGCAAGGAACAGCTCAAAGCAGGGCACCGAGACGACGCGCGCCGGAATTTTGCGCGCGGCAAGGAGCTTGCGTGCTTCGACGGCGGTGGAAAGCTCCGAGCCGGAGGCGAACAAGGATACTTGTGCTGCTCCGCCTTCGGCGGCGATCAGCTCATAGGCGCCCGAGGCGCAGCGATTGCGCGCGTCAAAACGTGTCCGCAGTTGCGGCACCGTTTGCCGGGTCAGTGCCAGCACGCTCGGACCGTCTTGGGATTGCAGCGCGAGCTGCCAGCATTCGGCGGTCTCCACTGCGTCACACGGCCGAAACACTTTCAGCTTCGGGATCGCGCGCAGCGCGGCAAGATGCTCGACGGGCTGATGGGTTGGGCCGTCCTCGCCAAGTCCGATCGAATCGTGCGTCATCACAAAAATGACGCGCTGGCCCATCAGCGCCGCGAGGCGGATCGCGGGCCGGCAATAATCCGAAAACACCAGGAAAGTGCCGGAATAGGGGATGACGCCGCCGTGCAGCGCCATGCCGTTCATCGCGGCGGCCATGCCATGCTCGCGCACGCCGTAGTGAATGAAGGTGCCGGAATAATCCGGCGCTTTGAGCACCTTCATCCCCTTGGCGCGGGTGTTGTTGGAACCGGTCAGGTCGGCCGAGCCGCCGATCATTTCCGGCAGCGCCGCAGTGAGCGCATCGAGTGCGAGTTCGGATGCCGCGCGCGTCGCCATATCCTTTGGCGCTTGCGCGAGTGTCTGCTTCACGTTCGCAACCGCCGGTGCGAGCCGCTCGGCGGCATCGCCACGCAAGCGGCCGAGAAACTCGGCGCGTCGGCCCGGATCAAGGGCGGCCAAGCGTTGTTCCCAGGCGAGCCGCGCCGGGGCGTTGCGCTGGCCCGCCGCGCGCCATTGCGCCCGAATATCGGCGGGAATTTCGAATGCCGGCGCAATCCAGCCGAGCCGTTGCCGCGCGGCCGCGATCTCCTCGGCGCCGAGCGGCGAGCCGTGGCTTTTTTCGGTGCCGCCTTTGGTCGGCGCGCCAAAGCCGATCGTGGTGCGGCAGGCGATCAGCGAGGGCCGGTCGGCGTGACGCGCGGCTTCGATCGCGCGGGCGATGGCGGCGGGGTCATGACCGTCAATTCGGGTCGCCGCCCAGCCCGCCGATTCGAAGCGTTTGACCTGATCGACGGAGTCCGCGAGCGTGGTGGCCCCATCGATCGAAATGCTGTTGTCGTCGTAGAGCACCGTGAGCTTCTTCAGCTGCAGATGGCCGGCGAGCCCGACCGCTTCCTGGCTCACCCCCTCCATGAGGTCGCCGTCGGACGCGAGCACGAAGGTCGCGTGATCGACGAGATCGGCGCCGAAAATCGCGGCGAGATGGCGTTCCGCGATCGCCATGCCCACCGCATTGGCTAGGCCTTGGCCGAGCGGGCCGGTCGTGGTCTCCACCCCCGGCGTGTGACCATGCTCGGGATGCCCAGGCGTGATTGAGCCGAGCTGGCGAAAGCGTTTGATCTCCTCGATCGTCATGGCTTCGTAGCCAAGGAGATAAAGGAGCGCGTAAAGCAGCATCGACCCGTGGCCGGCGGAGAGCACGAAGCGATCGCGATCCGGCCAAGCCGGATCGGCCGGGTCGAATTTCAGAAATCGGGTGAACAGCACGGTGGCGATGTCGGCCGCGCCCATCGGCAGGCCGGGATGGCCGGATTTGGCTTGTTCCACAGCATCCATCGCCAGCGCGCGAATGGCATTGGCCATACGATCGTGCTCGGCGCGCGAAAGCGGTTTCGGATGAGCGGCGGCGGAAATGGTAGACGTTTGGGCGATTGCACTCGCCGAGGAAAAACGGTCCGGCTTGGTCATGACGCCTGCAATGAGACCCGCAATGGCGCCTGCGATGGCAACCTGCAATCGCGGCGCGATGCGCGGTGCCGCTGTCGTGGGAACAGGCGGCGGACTGATAACACGCGAACCATCCAAGTCAATTCCGGGCGCCCCAGTTGGCATCGTCATGCACAGGGCCAACGCTGCGGCGTTGACGTTTTCCCGCGACACGACGTAAGCTTCTCCCCATAAATAATTGCGGTCGCACGCTTTTCATAGGACGTGTGGCGGCAGTTTTGGCCCGGCGGAAGGCCATATGAGCGACATCGACCTGATCGAAGCCGCGACGCGGCGCCTGTCGCAGGCGCTCGAAGCGCTCGAAGCCGCAACGGAACGGCGGCGCGAGGCCGATCGCGCCGATGGCAAGCTGGCGGAGCAGATTCACGTCTTGGGCAGCGACCGCGCCAGGCTTGCCAGCCAACTTGACGAGGCCACCGCCCGCGCTCGCGCATTGGAAGCGGCGAACCGGGAAGTCGCGCAGCGAATCGATCAGGCGATCGAAACCATCCGCGGCGTCCTGGAGTTCGGCAACTAGCGTTCGCCAAGATGGCCGACGAGAAGCGGCCCGAAGAGTAGTGAGTTTAATGAAACGGCCTAACCGAATGGCCTAGAGGAAATCTCCCAAGCGAAATGTCGCAAGTCAGCGTAACGATCAATGGCCGGCAGTTTCGGATGGCCTGCGAGGACGGGCAGGAAGGCCATTTGATGAATCTCGCGCGCGAGCTCGATAATCGCATCAACAACCTGCGCACCAAATTCGGCGAGATCGGCGACACTCGGCTGACGGTCATGGCGGCAATCACCGTCGCCGACGAGCTCTCCGAGGCCGGCCAGCGCATCAAGCGGCTCGAAGAAGAGCTCGCGGCCCTGCAAAACGACCAAGTCGCGCTCTCAGACCGCAACAAAGCGGCGCAGGCTGCGATTGCAACCGCGCTCAGCAAGGCCGCCGAGCGGGTCGAAAACATAACAAAGGCGCTCAATGCGACGATCGCCAGTAGCGGCGTTGCGCTCGGCTAGTTGATTTTGCGCCTTACCCGCGGACGAGCGGCAACTGCCGCGCCGCGCATCTTCGCGAAGCTTTCACGTGAGCGTACTGCGAGGTTTTTTGCCGGACTTGGCACCGGACTTAGCACCGGACTTAGCACCGGACTTGGCCGGACTTGGCGACGTGCGCGGTTGCGCATTACACTATTCGTGCGGGGCTGCACGGTGCGTTAGGGACCCATAATCCCCGGGGCCTTATCGATCCTTTAGGGAGCTGTCCCTGACCGGGCTCGTGGGCTCGGACATATGGCGCCCACCTACTTAGGTAGGGAACCCGGGATCGAGCGTTCCGACGGCCGGCGCGGCTCCGCACTCTTTTACTCCATTCCCGCGCCGCATTAACTTGTTTCCGTCACCTGCAGGATGACGGAAAGTGGATGCAGTTTTAGAACAAAAAGCCGAGCTGCGCCGCGAAGGGCTTGCCCGCCGCGATGCTCTACCCGCGGAGATTCGCAATGCAGCCGCCGAAGCTATCGCGGCGCGCGCGTTCCCTCTTGCTATCGCTTCGGGCATGATTGTGTCCGGCTTCATGCCGCTGAAAAGCGAAATCAATCCACTGCCACTGATGCGCAAGCTCGCCGATGCCGGTGCGCGACTCGCGCTCCCGGTCGTCGCCGGCCGCGGCCAGCCGCTGATCATGCGGAGCTGGCAATGGGGCGAGCCACTCGTGCCGGGGGTCTGGGGAATTAGGGAGCCGCCGCCCACGGCGCCGGAATTGCAGCCGGATATACTTTTGGTGCCGCTCCTTGCATTCGATCGCAGCGGCCACCGGATCGGTTATGGCGCCGGCTATTACGATTTGACGATCGCGCAGTTGCGCGCAAAGAAGCCGATTGCCGCAGTCGGGATTGCTTTCGCCGCTCAGGAAGTCGAAAGCGTGCCGAGAACAGCTTTCGACGCGGGGCTCGATCTTGTGCTAACCGAAAACGAGACGATCGATCTGCGGAACGCGTGAGCAGCATGCGCATCCTTTTTGTCGGCGACATAGTCGGGCGCAGCGGACGTAATGTGGTTTACGAACGCCTGCCCAATCTCGTGCGCGACTGGAAGCTCGATCTCGTCGTCGCCAATGGCGAGAATTCGGCCGGCGGCTTCGGCATCACCGAGACGATCTATCGCGAACTTATCGATTGCGGCATCGACGCAATCACGCTCGGCAATCACGCCTGGGATCAAAAAGAGGCGCTGGTTTTCATCGAACGGGCGCCGCGGCTGATCCGCCCGATCAATTATCCGGCGGGCACGCCGGGACGCGGCGCGGCGCTGTTCGAGACAAAAAACGGGGGACGCGCGCTGATCGTCAACGCCATGGGGCGCATCTTCATGGACCCGCTGGAGGATCCGTTCGCCGCGGTCGAGCGCGAGCTCGCCGCTTGCCCGCTCGGCCGGGGCGCCGATGCGGTGATTTTGGATTTTCATGGCGAGGCCACGAGCGAAAAGCAGGCGATGGGTTATTTCTGCGACGGCCGCGCCAGCCTCGTGGTCGGCACGCATACCCATGTGCCGACGGCGGACTTGCGTATCCTCTCCGGCGGCACCGCTTACATCACCGATGTCGGCATGACCGGCGATTTCGATTCCATCATCGGCATGAGCAAGGAGGAGCCGCTGCAGCGCTTCCTGCGGCGCATTTCCTCGGCGCGGTTCGAGCCCGCGAGCGGCGCGGCGACTTTGTGCGCTATTGTCGTCGATACCGATCCGGCCACCGGGCTTGCGACGCGTGTCGCGCCGGTACGGCTTGGCGGTGTGCTGGAAGGAGCTAAGCCGGCGTTTTGGGATTAGTTTTTATGTTGGCCAGTTGGCCCGTTACGATGTGTTTCCCATCTCGGCAGTTCGCGCTTGCCTCAAACCCATCGCAGGGTTGAGGAGCAGGCCATGGGCCGCACCACTCCGCCAGGCGATCAAGCGTGACTTTGTCCCTTATTGGCCCGCATATGCGATTGTTGCCGATCCCACGACCTCGAGCGGGTGGATGAGGCCTCGGTCGTAGGCGGAAGCAGCACCGGCCTGTGATACTGGCCGGCACTGCTGTGGGCATTCGCCTTCCTTGAACTGGGCGCCGGCTCACCCTAATAAAAAGAAAATCGCCCCTGCATAATTGCTCAAGGAACGTGCCGAGGAACTACGGATGGCCGGACATTCGCAATTCAAGAACATCATGCACCGCAAGGGCCGGCAGGACGCGGCCAAGTCGAAACTGTTTGGCAAGCTCGCCCGCGAAATCACCGTGTCGGCGAAATTGGGCGTGCCGGATCCGGGGATGAACCCGCGGCTGCGCGCCGCGATTATCGCCGCGCGCGCCGAGAATATGCCCAAGGACAATATCGAGCGGGCGATCAAGAAAGCGACCGGCGGCGAGGGCGAGAACTACGAACAAATCCGCTACGAGGGTTATGGGCCCGGCGGGGTCGCGGTCATCGTCGAAGTCCTGACCGACAATCGCAATCGTACCGCCGGCGAAGTGCGTTCGACCTTCACCAAGAGCGGCGGCAACCTGGCCGAAACCGGCGCGGTGTCCTTTATGTTCGACCACGTCGGCGTGATCGAATATGCCGCCAAGGTGACGAACCCGGAGGCAATGTTCGAAGCCGCGCTCGAGGCCGGCGCCGACGACGTCGTCTCCAGCGGCGAAGGCCACGAGATTTACGCCGCACAAGATCGATTCAGCTCGGTCGCCAAGGCGCTCGAAGCGAAATTCGGCGAACCGCGCAAGGCTTCGCTGGTGTGGCGCCCGCAAAACACCGTCGCTGTCGACGACGAGCAGGGCGAACGCTTGTTGAAGTTAATTGAGAACTTGAACGAGCACGACGATGTCCAGAATGTCTATGCCAATTTCGAGGTTTCGGACGCGCTCGTGAGCCGCATGAGCGCCTAATCGGAATACTCCCGTTTTTGGTCGCTGTTTCGCTTTAACTTTTATCCGCAGGCGCTTTTGCAACGGCCGATATTCGGTCGCTCGTCATGCTATGAACCAAGGGGCATGACTCGCCCGATTCGCATTCTCGGCATCGATCCGGGGCTCCGCCGCACCGGCTGGGGCGTGGTCGAAATCGCCGGGAATCGGCTCGGTTTTCTCGGCTGTGGCTCGGTGCAGACGAACGATCGCGACGCGCTCGCGGCGCGGCTCCTTGCGATTCATGATGGGCTCATGCGCATCCTGGACCAATATCGGCCGGACGAGGCGGCAGTCGAGGCGGCGTTCGTGAACAAGGACGCTTCGGCGACATTGAAGCTCGGCCAGGCGCGCGGCATTGCCATGGTGGTGCCGGCCAGAGCCGGGGTGCCGGTTGCCGAATATGCGCCGAACCTGGTGAAGAAGAGCATCGTTGGCGCCGGCCATGGCGACAAGACGCAGGTGCGGATGATGATCGGCGTTTTGTTACCAAAAGCCGATCCGGCTTCGGACGATGCCGCCGACGCGCTCGCGGTCGCCGTGACCCATGCCCATCACCGCCAGAGCGTGGTGCTGAAGGTGGCGGCGTTATGATCGGCAAGCTCAAAGGCGTGATCGAATCCTACGGCCAGGACTCCGTGATCGTTGACGTCAACGGCGTCGGCTACGAGGTCCATTGCTCGGCGCGCACGCTCCAGGAATTGCCCGGTGTCGGTCAGCCGGCGACGCTCTCGATCGAGACGCATGTGCGCGAAGATCAGATCAGGCTGTTCGGTTTTGTCACCGAGATCGAGCGCGAATGGTTTCGGCTCCTGCAAACGGTGCAGGGCGTCGGCACCAAGGTCGCGCTCGCCGTGCTTGGCACGCTCAAACCGAGCGAACTCGCTTCCGCCATCGCCATGCGCGACAAAGCCATGGTGGCGCGCGCGCCCGGCGTTGGACCGAAGGTTGCCGAGCGCATCGTCACCGAACTCAAAGACAAGGCGCCGGCTTATACCAATGTCGATCCGGCGCTGGTGCGGCTCTCCGGTGCGCTCGATGACAAACGCGCGCCGGCGCCGGTGACCGACGCCGTGTCAGCACTGGTCAATCTCGGCTATGCGCAGGCGCAAGCCGCCGCTGCGATCGCCGCTGCGGCGCGCAGCGCCGGGGAGGGCGCGGAAGCGACGACGCTGATACGATTGGGATTGAGGGAATTGGCGAAGTGATACAACGCGCAAAGCTTGGCAAAGCTGACGAGGAGTTGATCGCGGCGGCGCAAGCGACGATCAAACGCCGCTATCGCGGCGACTGGCAGGAGGTGGGCGCGGCTCTGCGCACCCGCTCGGGAAAAATCTTTACCGGCGTCAATCTCGACGCTTATCTCGGCCGCATGGCGGTCTGTGCCGAAGCCGTCGCCCTCGGCCATGCCGTAGTTGATCTCGGTGATGCCGGGATCGACACCATCGTCGCGGTGCGTCATCCGACGCCGGACGAGGACGATCAGACCATCGCCGTGGTGTCGCCGTGCGGCGCCTGCCGCGAGCTCATTTTCGACTATGATCCAAAAGCGCGCGTGATCGTGCCGAACGACAAATCGCCGTCGATCGTGCCGATCGCCGAACTGTTGCCGAACAAATATACGCGGGGTCCGGAGCGGTGAGCGGCAATCCCGGACGCAAGCTCATTTCTGCCGAGCGCCGCGAAGAAGATGCGGCGGAGGCGAGCTTGCGGCCGCGGCGGCTTGCCGAGTTCATCGGCCAGCGGCAGGCCTGCGCCAATCTCGGGGTATTTATTCAGGCAGCGCGGGCGCGCCGCGAGGCGCTCGACCACGTCCTGTTCGTCGGCCCGCCTGGCCTTGGCAAGACCACGCTGGCGCAGATCGTGGCGCGCGAGCTCGGGGTCAATTTCCGCGCCACTTCGGGACCGGTTATCGCCAAAGCCGGCGACCTTGCCGCGCTTTTGACCAATCTCGAAGCGCGCGATGTCTTGTTCATCGACGAAATTCATCGGCTCAATCCGGCGGTCGAGGAAATCCTCTATCCGGCCATGGAGGATTTTCAGCTTGATCTCATCATCGGCGAAGGCCCGGCGGCGCGCTCGGTGAAAATCGATCTCGCACCGTTCACGCTCGTGGGCGCCACCACGCGCGCCGGTCTCCTCACCAATCCGCTGCGCGATCGCTTCGGTATTCCGGTGCGGCTCAACTTTTACAGCGAGGCGGAACTCGAAGAGATCGTCAATCGTGGCGCCCGCGTCCTCGGCATCGGGCTTACCGCCGACGGCGCCAACGAGATCGCACGCCGCGCCCGCGGCACCCCGCGCATCGCCGGTCGCTTGCTGCGTCGCGTGCGCGATTTCGCCGCCGTCGACGGCGCTGCCGCGATCGACCGCGCCGTCGCCGCCAAAGCTTTGGCGGCGCTCGAGGTCGATGCCGCCGGGCTCGACGCCATGGATCGGCGCTATTTGTCGACGATTGCCGTCAATTACGGCGGCGGGCCGGTTGGCGTCGAAACGCTGGCCGCCGCTTTGTCCGAGCCGCGCGACGCAATCGAGGACATCATCGAACCTTATCTGATCCAGTGCGGACTGTTGCAGCGCACGCCACGCGGCCGGCTGATCACCGCGCACGCGTTCCGCCATCTCGGCCTGCCCGAGCCAGCGCGCGATCCGGCGCAGTTCGGATTGTTTGGCAATGGTGAGGTGGAGTAGGTTCGTCACGCCCGGCAATAGCCGTTCTTTGAATGGCTATATCTGGCCATGACGCGGGAGACTTCACGCTGCAAACCTACCAAGGCGGCTGTCATTGCGGACGCGTGCGTTTTCGCGTCACCGCGGATTTGTCGCGGGTGACCGAATGCAATTGCTCGATCTGCGGCAAAAAAGGTTTTCTCCATCTCATCGTGCCGCCGGATGCGTTCGAGCTCTTAAGCGGTAAGGATGCGCTGACGACATATCGGTTCAATACCGGCGTCGCCCAGCACACGTTTTGCGTCACCTGCGGCATTCATCCGTTTTACATTCCGCGTTCCGATCCGGATAAGATCGACGTGAATGTGCGATGTCTGGACGGCGTCGATGTCGCTTCGCTCACCATCGGTCATTTCGACGGCCGCCATTGGGAAGAAGCGATGACAGGCCGCGTGCCGTGGAGATAGGCGAGTGACGAGTGTTTCCCTCGACGGCGAAATTCGCGATGGCCAGCATGTGCTCACCGTGCGCGTCTATTATGAGGACACGGATTTCACCGGCATCGTCTATCACGCCAATTATCTGCGCTACATGGAGCGCGGCCGGACCAATTACCTGCGCTTGATCGGCGCCGATCACCGCGCGCTGTTTGAGGAGACCGAGAAGGAAGCGCCGGGCTTTGCCTTTGTCGTGCGCGCGATGCACATCGATTTCCTCAAGCCGGCGCGCATGGATGACGTACTGGACGTCCTAACCGAGCCGGAGGAAGTGAAGGGCGCCTCGGCCACCGTACGCCAGCGTATCATGCGCGGCGATGAGCTATTGGTGGGGGCGCGGGTGCGGGTCGCTTTCATCTCAGGCGGCCGGGCGCGGCCAATTCCGAAGCCTTTGCGCATCGCCATGAAGGCGGATCAGGAAGCGGGTGGCGGCGCGCGCGCGGCGAATTAGATTATTCGTGAGCATGATCTTTTCCGAAAACCGTATCCACTTTTCGGGATCACGCATTAGCTATAGTCTCATGATGAACTTCGCCCTTTTCGAAACCGCGATCGGATGCTGCGGCATCGTGTGGAGCGAGCGCGGCATTGCCGGCGTGCAACTGCCCGAGCGCAGCGAAGCCGCGACGCGCAACCGCCTGCTGCGCCGCTTTCCCGAGGCGCGCGACGGCGCACCTCCTGCCGACGTGCGGCGCACCATCGACGATATTGTTGCGCTGCTCGGCGGTGAGCGCAGAGATTTAACTCATGTGACGATCGATATTGACGCGGTGTCGGAGTTCCATCGCCGTGTTTATGAGGCCGCGCGCCGCATCCCCGCCGGCGCGACGCTTTCCTATGGCGAAATCG
>JBKPIZ010000222.1:0-1084 GCA_046730495.1 Pseudomonadota bacterium | reverse complement strand
GCTGCGGCAAGACCCGCCGTTCGACCTCGCTTATATCACCTCGACCCATATGCTCGAGCGGATCCAGCCGAAAACACTGGTCGTCAACGATCCGGCGCATGTGCGCAACGCGCGGGAAAAGGTCTTTGTCACTGAATTTCCCGATCTGATGCCGCCGACGCTGGTGACGCGCGACCTCGCAGCGATCAAGAAATTTCGCGCCGAGCATGGCGACATCGTGATGAAGCCGCTTTACGGCAAAGGCGGCGAGGCCGTATTCCGTCTCGCCCGCGAGGATCTCAATTTCGGCTCGCTCTACGACCTGTTCGCGGCGACGTTCCGCGAGCCTTGGGTGGTGCAGAAATTTCTCCCTGCGGTGAAAGAGGGCGACAAGCGCATCATCCTGGTCGACGGCGAGTTCGCCGGCGCGGTCAATCGCGTGCCCGCGGTCGATGACCTGCGCTCCAACATGGTGCGCGGCGGCGTGCCGAAAGCGACCGACCTTTCCGCGCGCGAGCGTGAAATCTGTAAGCGGCTCGGGCCGGCTTTGCGCGAGCGGCGCCTGTTGTTCGTCGGTATCGACGTGATCGGCGGCTTCCTGACCGAGATCAACGTCACCTCGCCGACCGGCATCCGCGCCGTGAAAAACTTCGGCGGCGCCGACATTGCCGCGCTGATCTGGGACAAGATCGAAGCGCAAAGTCGCCGCGCTTGATTTTTGGGCGCCGGAACCGTGTTCTTGAATTGTTCTTGACGCCGCCAAGCTACCCGTTATGGTTGCGCATATCCGATGCAAATCGCGCAATACGCGCGATCTGTGCGCCTGAAGCTTTGCGCCGAATGGGCCTGGCCCGAATAGGTTTGGCCAGAAATCGGCTTGGGGTGAGGCCAAAATGGTCCAGCGCGTCGCCACAGTTGCCTTCGAGGGCATCGAGGTGCGCCCGGTCGACGTGCAGGTGCAGGTTGCGCCGGGTATGCCCGCCTTTGCCATCGTCGGCCTGCCCGATAAGGCGGTTTCGGAGGCGCGCGAACGGGTGCGCTCGGCGTTGATCGCTTCGGGGCTCGCTTTGCCGGCCCGCCGCATCACTATCAATCTCGCGCCCGC